>CAYYHS010000101.1:0-7636 GCA_964471785.1 uncultured Chitinophagaceae bacterium | reverse complement strand
GGCGGGATCAGAATGACATGATTCAACGGTTTTGTTGGATCTACTCAAATGAGGATAATACTTACCTTTGCCTGTTCTTGAATACCTCTCCTTCTTTTCGTATCATAGCGGACACTAACGAAGAGTCTCTCCAACACTTGGCAAATTCATGATCGTTCAATTTATCGGCGCAACCCGGACAGTAACCGGTTCTATGCATCTTCTCCACATCAACGGAAAAAATATACTTCTCGACTGCGGATTGTTTCAGGGTAGACGTGCCGACACGTTCGACCGGAATAAAAGCTTTCCGTTCGACCCCTCGACAATCGATGCTCTGGTTCTTTCGCACGCTCACATCGACCACGCAGGGAACCTCCCGAACCTGGTAAAAAGCGGATACAGCGGCCCCATCTATTGTACTCCGGCGACGCATGATTTATGCGACATCATGCTAAAAGATAGCGCCTACATCCAGGAACGCGACGTGGAATTCGTCGGCAAGAAACACAGAAAGAAGCATCTTCCCCCGCCTGAACCACTCTATACAATAGAGGACGTCGAGCCTGCATTGAGTCTGTTCCAGTCGGTGTCGTACCACAAGCCATGGGAAGTCGTGCAGGGAGTGCAAGTCGAATTCGTCGATGCCGGACACATCCTCGGTTCCGCATCGGTTATTCTGACGATCGTCGAAGGCGGAAATGGCAAGAGCGATTACAGGCGCGAGACAAAGTTCGGATTTACCGGAGACCTCGGGAGACCAAACCTCCCCATCCTCCGGGATCCGGAATTCATAGGTGATGTCGATGCTCTCATCAGCGAAAGCACCTACGGCGGGAGGTATCACGCCTCGGTAGCCGAAATGCCTCAGAAGTTCGAAGAGGTTGTCACACGGACAGCAGAGCGGGGCGGAAAGATCATCATCCCGGCCTTCAGTGTCGGACGAACCCAGGATCTCGTGCACACCATGCATTTGTTGAAAGAGCAAGGCCGGCTCGTCAATATCCCTGTGTACGTCGACAGCCCGCTTTCGACAAGCGCAACTGAGGTGTTCCGAAGGCACCCCGAGTGTTTTGATCAGGAAACGCTTGACCTTTTGAAGAGGGAAGATGATCCGTTCGGGTTCAAACGACTTACCTATATTCGCGATGTGAACGAATCAAAGAAATTGAACGAGAGAACGGAACCGTGTATCATCATTGCCTCGTCGGGAATGTGTGAAGCTGGGCGCATACGGCACCACCTTGCGAACAACATCGGCAATCCCAAAAACACTATCCTCATCGTCGGTTACCAGGCCGAGCATACTCTCGGAAGAAGGCTTGTAGAGCAGGAAAAAGAGGTGACGATTTTTGGCGAAGTACACGAACGGAAATGCGACGTAGTCGTCATGAACTCCTTCAGCTCGCACGCAGACAGGAATGAACTGCTTGCATATTTCAACCGCTTCGACCGGAAGCGGCTCAAGAATATCTTTCTGGTTCATGGAGACCCCGATCAGGCCGAAAAATTTTCCGGCGGGTTAAAGGGTCAGGGATTCAAAAGCATCGATATCCCCGTACGTCTGCAAAAATTTGATCTATGAAATCGAAAATCAATCGGGGTAAAGTGCTTCGCCGGGCACTGAGGAATTTCCATCGAGCCCTTGATTGAAAGGCGAACAATGAAAATTCTGGTGACAGGGGGGAGCGGCTTGGTCGGGAAGTACGTCGTTGATGAATTGACGGCGCATAAGCACTTGGTTGCCGTCCTTGATCTCAAGCCTCCAGCACAAAAAGTACAATTTCACAACGTCGATGTTCTGGATCTCCATGCCGTCATCGCAGCGATGGATGGGTACGACGTCGTCGTTCACATGGCGGGGATCCCCCATCCGCTCAATGACCCGGCCGAGAAAGTATTCAACATCAACGTTAATGGAACGTTTAACGTGCTGGAGGCTGCGGCGCAGAAAGGCATCAAGAAAGTCGTTTTCACGTCGAGCGAATCGACGCTCGGCTTTGCTTTTATGAAGAATCCTATGTCGCCGCAGTATGTGCCGATTGATGAGCGTCATCCTCTACGTCCCCAGGATCCGTACGGGTTGAGTAAAGTGATCTGTGAACAGATTTGCCGCAGCTACACTGCACGGTATGGAATACGGACTGTGTGTCTGCGGGAACCGTGGATCTGGGTTCCGGAGGGAAACGAGACCGAGTTTTACAGGAGGCTCGTGGAGGAATATCACCAATGGCGAAACAACCTGTGGGCGTTCGTGCACGTCTACGATGTGGCGCAGGCGCACCGGCTTGCAGTGGAGAGAGACTTACCCGCACCGCATGAGGTCTTCTTCATTTCAGCGAAAGAGAATTGGACGGGTATCGATTCGCGAACCCTCCTTGCAAGTTATTTCCCCGAAGTGACGAACATCAGGAAGGATTTTGTAGGGCCGACATCTTTCCTATCGTATGAGAAGGCGCGCAAACTCTTGGGATATGAACCGCACCACACTGTACACGATATTCTCTTCTGATGAAATCAACCCCGATCATCTTAGACGTCGACGCCGGGGTCGACGACACGCTGGCGATTATCTTTTCGCTTCTTTCGCCCGCTTTACGTGTCCGGGCGATTACAACGGTTGCAGGCAATGTTCCAGTGAGCGCATGCACACGAAATGTACTTCTTACCCTCCATCTGCTCTCGGGACGAATCCGAACGCTTCCCATCGTCGCCCAGGGTGCGTCAAAGCCTCTGAAAAGAAAGCTCTTCACCGCCCCGGAAGTGCATGGGAGCGATGGGATCGGCAACGCATCCCGGCTTTACGATACGCCATCACTTGCGGCTAGTTCCCGCAGTGCCGTTGAGGTCATCCTTGATGTTCTGCGACGAGAGCCGAACACCACGGTGGTGGCCACTGGCCCGCTGACCAACATCGCAGCCGCCATAGCGGCAGACAAAGCTACGATGAAGAGGGCGCGCGAAATTGTTGTCATGGGGGGAGCATTCCATGGGATGCACAACACCGGGCCGGTGGCCGAGTTCAATTTCTATGTCGACCCGGAAGCCGCCGACTGCGTCATGCGATCGGGGCTCCCGGTTCGATTGATTCCGCTCAATGTCACCGAACAATGCGTCCTGACGCCACAGGACCTCCGATCAGTTTCAGACCCGATCGTACGCCGGTATCTTCAGCGGATAACGAAGGTCTATTTTGATTTTCATAAGCGCACGATCAATGTCGCCGGAGGTTATCTTCACGATCCGCTTGCGGCAGGATCTGTCGCGTTCCCATCGCTATTGAAATTCCGTCGCGGCTACGTTAGTGTCGAATGGACCGGCACCTACTCTCGCGGCCTATCGATATTCTTCCCTCAGCTTGCCATCCGCAGGAATGCCAAGCTTCCGGATTGGGTGAAACGGGATCTCCGCAGGGCCCCGACAGTGCGCGTTGCAACCAGCGTCGATGCAAATTCTTTCAAGAAGAAGTTCTTAAAGACCGTTCGACCAGCGCGGTGAAGAAAAAGGAACGCCAATTGAATTTCTGCCTTTCTTCGGTCGCCGATTGTCTCCAACGCACGCGCATCGCCGGAGAACGGTTGCGCTTTGTCAGTTGGCTTCTCCTGTTGCTGATCGTGTTTGCTTGCCGGGCCCAGCCCCAAACTGGCCGCGATTCCGCCGGATACACTACTTTTCCAGTCAGAGATTTAAACGCCGCTGATTTGCATTTTGAAAGAAACTTGAACACGTATCTGTGGAGCCTCAAAGGCGACTACGCCCTGCGCGATACCGCATTTGAACTCAACCTCCATGACAGGTCAACGTCATCGTTCATCAGGCTGGACCAGAATTCTATCCGCAATAACCAGAACTTCTGGTTCGATGCGTCCCGCAGAATTACTTCGCAGCTTGATGTGGACGCCGAAGGATCGTCGTTCATTCTCTCCGACAACCAATCGCTCGGCGTCAGCAATGCCACGCTGCATACCGGACTGGTTGGAATCTCTGTGCGGCCAATTTCCGAGTTGTCGTTTAGCCCGATGGTCGGTTTCCGGTACGATAGGCAGGCGGCTCGAGCCGACGAAGGCTTGAACTACAAATTCTCGTCGCAGCTTGATACCCTCAGCCGTGACGGGTACGAAACGGCGGCATCGCTGCGGCTGAACGTGAGCGACATCTCGCCGCGGTACTACCGCAACAATGCTGCTCAGGTGTTCCTCCAAAAAGATTTTCTCGAAGGTTCGCTCGACAGTCTTCGATTACAATGGTCTGACAACAGATGGGATTTTTACGTCCCGACCGACAGTCTTATCGAGAGTGAATTCGGAACGAGTTCAAACATACGGAGCAGAGTCGACGACATCGTCAATGTTGCAAACACGCTCCACTATGGCGTAGGGAACAAGCTCTCTGCGATCGTCCAGACTCTTTTCGAAAACCGGACAATTGCAAATACGTATCGATACAAATCTCTGGCGGAGCCGTTGGCGATACCGTACGATGTTACCGTGCAAGAGGAGCGCCTCGAAGGAGGCATCGACCTCAAGTATCAGGATTTTAATGCCGTGATTGCGACGGCCGGCATTCGGTTCGCGGAGCGTGACGAGAAACATGTTTTGTCGACCATTGACGGTGTTGATAAGAATATCCAGGAAAACAAATCCGAAGAAGAATCTCAGCTGGATAATGTGGCTAGAAAAACGTCGCTCCATGGCTCGTTGTATTGGACGGTCTCTTCGAGCGATCTTCTCTCTCTCGAGAGTTCGGCCGGGCTTTTGCGGTACGATACGCCGGATTCCCTCAACACCGACGACCGGGACGAATTGCTTATTAACGAGGGAGTGCGCGAGACACACCGGTGGAATGCTTATTTGGAATCGGCGCTCGAGGTTCAAATGACGTTAAACCACATTGTGTACATCTTCAGCGATCGAAGCGCAAACAACAACTGGAACCGGATTTTCCGTCTCTCACCCACCGTTACCTACACCCCGTCCTCTGCTATGAGGATGGTGAATGCATTCGAGGTGCTTGCCAACTATACCGTATTCGATTTTGAGTCGATTATACCGACCGTGAAGAGCTATTCGTACCGCCAATTTGCGTTTTTGGATACAACATCGTATGATATGAGCAGAACCATCGGCCTCGATTTTTTTTTCCAGCTCCGGTTGTATGAGCGCGGTGAACTTCACTGGCAAGAGTTCTCCGAACGTCCGCAGCAGTATTTTCGAGAGGCAACTTTTTCGCCCTCGGTTCGATACACGATAGAGGGACGGCTTGTCTGTTCGGTCGGTTTTCGCTCGTTCGCACAAAACAGGTTCCAGTATGACAACGGCGACCGCATCCCCAACGGGAATTTTCTGAGCTACGGGCCGACAACATCCATTACTGTAACGCTTTCTCAATCCACGCGGCTCGAGATCCAGGGGTGGGAAGAATTTCAGCAGGAGACGAACCTTCCGACGCGCGAAGTCTCGAACATCGCTATGTCGGTAAGGGCTCTTTTCTAGGAAAGGAATGGAGTGACAGCAGAGGCCCGAAAGCGCATCGCTCGAAAGAGTTTTCGTTTCTCGATGGCGAGCGACCCGAAGAACGTTCATCGGGTAGAACAATTCCTGCTTAAAATGAATTCATCGTTGAAGTTCAGCGATGAGCAACTCGGGACTTTGCTTGTCGTTGTCACCGAGGCAGTGAACAATGCAATCATCCATGGCAACAAACGAAATGCGTCGAAAAAGGTCGTGGTCACCGGCACCGTGCAGGATCATTTGCTTGTGATCAAAGTGAAGGACGAGGGGAAGGGGTTCGATCCCCAGGGCATTCCCAATCCGATCGACGAAGGGAACTTGCTTCGGGAGAGCGGCCGCGGTGTATTCCTGATGAGACAGCTTGCGGAAAATGTCAGCTACAACAGTAGGGGGAACGAAGTAACGATGAAGATCAGGTTTTGAAAGTACCGGCAGGATGCACTGCAAAGGCGGCCCGTTGCTCCATGCAAAGGGCCGCCTTTTTTTGTCTAGAGCTTTAACTTCTCGATGTTGGATTTTACATCGTCGGCGGATTTCTTGAGCGCTGCGGATTCATCGCCCGAAAGCTTGATCTCCATAATCTGTTCGATGCCGCCTTTTCCCAACTTCACCGGAACGCCGACGACAGTATCCTTCAATCCATACTCCCCCTGGAGGTACACGGCGCAGGGGAGAATGCGTTTCTTGTCTTTCACGATGGCTTCCACCATCTGCACGGCTGCTGCGGACGGTGCGTAATACGCGCTCCCAGTTTTCAAAAAGTTAACGATCTCAATTCCGCCGTTTCGGGCACGAGTGACCAGCGCATCGATTTTATCCGGAGGCAATAGGTCGGTCAAAGGAATTCCGGCGACGGAAGTGTATCGGGGGAGCGGGACCATTGAATCGCCATGTCCGCCGAGGACAAACGCGGTGACGTCTTCAACCGAGACGTTTAGTTCCATAGCGATGAATGATCGGAACCGGGCAGTGTCCAGCACTCCAGCCATTCCGACCACCCGATGGCGGTCAAAGCCGCTGACCTTGAGGGCGACATAGACCATCACGTCGAGCGGGTTGGAGACGACGATGAGAATAGAGCGCGGAGACTTCGCCACGGCTTGCTCGGTTACTGTCTTGAGAATGCCCGCGTTGGTGTTGAGAAGATCGTCGCGGCTCATTCCGGGCTTGCGGGCTATCCCGGCAGTAATGACGATGAGGTCTGAGTTCGCCGTTGCGTCGTACGAGTTTGTCCCGATAATCTTTGAATCAAAACCTTCGACCGGCGCCGACTCGTACATGTCGAGTCCTTTGCCCTGCGGCAAACCGTCGACGACATCGACGATGACGATTTCATTCGCCAGTTCCTTTTCTGCGATACGCTGTGCCGCGGATGCGCCCACATTTCCGGCACCGATGACTGTAATCTTCATAAAATTCTCCGTTGATTGGTTGGACAGCCGCTGAGCCGTTTTATTCAGGATAGAAAAAAAATTGCGTAAGAGCAAAAACTCTTACGCAAAAAGATCTCATTTCCGCTGAGGTAGGCTTTCCGGTTTAGGAAGTAACGATTGAAATTGCCTGACGCGTTTTGCCAACACGCTGAAACTTTACGGTTCCGTCGGTGAGTGCAAAGAGAGTGTCGTCTCCGCCTTTGCCGACGTTTGCGCCGGGATGGAAACGAGTGCCTCTCTGCCGGACCAAAATTGTTCCAGCAAGCACTTTCTGACCGCTGAACCGTTTTACCCCAAGACGCTGGGCATTGCTATCGCGTCCGTTACGGGAGCTTCCGCCCCCTTTTTTATGAGCCATATCCTATCCTTTCTATTCTCCGAAAATCTTGCTCTGCTTCGCTACGCTATCGACGTAATTTCGATGTGGGTGTATTGCTCCCGGTGTCCGCGTTTAACCCGGTAGCCCTTGCGTTTCTTTTTCTTGAAGACGATGACTTTTTCATCTTTCACATGGGCGAGCACTTTGGCATTTACCGATGCTCCTGAAACGGTGGGAGTTCCGATCTTAATTGCCATATCGTCCGACAACAAGAGCACTTTATCGAAGTTTACATTGCTGCCGACTTCGTTTTCGAGCCTGGGCACATACAGTTTATCTGCGGGATTCACTTTATACTGCTGTCCGGCGATCTCAACCACTGCAAACATCGGATA
>CAYYHS010000100.1:0-7662 GCA_964471785.1 uncultured Chitinophagaceae bacterium | reverse complement strand
GAGTCCGAAGTCTTTAGCCAAGATGGTGAAACAAAATTCTTGGTCTCCTGCCTCCGTCCCCCCATTCATCGCCCATCATTCGCGAAGGAAAAGAATTTTTTACTGCGTCACCTCAACGGTCACGAGCAATCCTTCGATTGAGTTGCCGGCCTTCACCTTGAGCACGGAGAGCGGGCGGATTTTTGGATCTTTGACGACATAGAGATGTTGTGAAGCGTTCAGCGTCCGATCCTGCTGGGTGTCTGCCGGGGTGAAGCCCTCCTGCATTTTTGCAGCAGCCTTTCCGGAGAGGGATTCGTTGAGGTCTCCGCATACGACAAGAAGATCGCCGGCATACAGCTTTGAAAAAGCAAGAATTTCTTCGGCCTGTGTCACACGTTCGGACGACGATTGATCGTCCAGCTCAGTGGAGGCAACATCGAGGCTTCTCAATCCCACATCAACCGCTCCGAATGCCAGAGAGCGCCGCACTTTGCCTCTCGCCGCCGGCAACTCGTGGACAATTGTCCCTTTCATCGGATACATACTCAGGAGCGCATTGCCTGAATCAAACCCTTCGAAGAAGCGAGCCTTCCCGAAAAAATTGTACATCTCCGCCTGCTTCGCAAGCTCTTTGACAGCGTCGAACCCATCGTTCCCCTCTTGCGGTTTTTCTATTTGCTGAACCGCAACAATTTCCGCTTCCGTTGATTTAATGAGCTTTGCAAGCCTTCGGACATCGCTCTTCTCTTTCAATGTATGACGGGCATTCACCGTCAAAATTTTTACCGTCGTTGTGATCGCTCTTTTTTCCGTCGTGGACGGAACGGACTTTGTTTCCTTCGATGGAGCGCATGATTGCAACATAAGAGCGAGGAAAAGAGGAAAAAGCAACAGCCCGCAAAAATCTCGGCGGTTCCCTACGGAGGTGGTCGTCATCATATCAGTTTAGCGTTAAGTGGAAGAGTTCTCTTTTCAACGCCTGAAGCCCATCACCCAGACTCATCGGGTGGTAGTCGAGATCGGATTGAGCCTTCGCTATTGCCAAACTCGTACTCAATGGTCGAGGAGCGGATTGGTGAAGATCGGCAGACCTGACCTTTTCGATCAACCCCGTTCTAAGCCCGAAGATGCCCGCGGCGGCTACTGCAAAATCATGCCTGCTGACGATGTCCGCACCCCCGATGTGGTACATTCCCGTTTGTCCCCGTTCAATAACTCTCACTACAGATGCTGCCAGATCGCTCACATGCGTCGGATTCGTGATTTGGTCTTCGGCGCAACGGATGTGCTTCTCAGCGCGAAGACTTTTGACAACCCATAGTGCGAAGTTATTCTTCACATTGATCCCGGTGCCAAACAGCACAATCGTCCGGAGAATTGTCGAAGAGATGCCTCCAGCGAGAACAGCATTCTCACCTGCCAGTTTCGTCTTGCCATAGTAATTGATCGGATTCACACGATCCGTTTCTTTGTACGGGCCCCCTTTTCCGTCAAAAACATAATCGGTGGAGATGTGAATAAGATGGCTGTTGATCCTGCGCGCCACTTCAACGAGGTTTTCCACTCCGATAACGTTTACTTTCCATGCTTGCTCTCGATGGATCTCGCAAGCATCAACATCCGTCATCGATGCCGCGTTGACAATAATATCGGGGCGAAAGCTCGAGACGAGACTCTTAACATCTCCCTTGCTCGTAATGTCGAGTTGCGTATAGTCGAAAAGCTGACGGTCGAGGACGAACGAGCGATGATGAGACGTGTTAAGAACCTCGTATTCCGTTTCGTGGCCGAGCATCAGCGCAAGGCGCTGTCCGAAAAGCCCGTTGCTGCCGCAGATCAGGATCCGCTTCATTTCCCCCCCACTTCTGAACTCTTGAAGCGTGAAAGCTGTCCAATGTCCTTCGAGCCTGAGAAGACGCTGTTGGCTGCGGCGACCTCGTTCGCGAACAGGGCTGCCTTCTCGAAATTCTTCGTTGCGCAATATTGGTAAAGAAATGCGGCACCAAAGACATCCCCACAACCTGTCGAGTCTTTCGATCCGGTCGAAACTCCGGTCAACTCATTCTTGATCAACCGTTTATGCTCCTGTCGATACATCGTGACGCCCGCCGCCCCGCGCGTGACACATAACGCATTGACCATCAACGGCAGCATTTGTTTCGCCAGGCCTTCTTCGTTGTACTGTTCGACGGTGAAGCCAGCAGCCTCTTCTTCGTTCATTTGAACTGAATTGAGCATAAAACACCACCGCCTCCATTCGGAAACGGGCCGGCGATACCGCGTGGCATCCGGACTTACCCCCATCGTCAGGCAATGCATATCAATGTGGATGGGAGTATTCTTCGGCCTTACCGCAAGCCGGATCTGGTCGAGGGTATCGAGTGTAATGTCAGACCCCGAGATCATATCCAAAAAAATCCCCTGGACAGAAAGAAATGGTTCGATCCGCGAAAAAGGGATTGGAGACGCGATGTGTTTTGAACACTCGGTGCGAGTTTCTCCACTTGTATAATAGAGATGCACTTGATTCGTCTCTCCCTGAAACGGAAATATTCCACTCGCATCCACATTCGGATACTGCGCCATCAATGATCGGACCGACTCGAAATCGTTCTCTCCGACTCCAAAGACCGGATAGATCGTATCGGCATTTGATGCGATGCTCGCCAGGGCGCCCACCGCAAAATAGATTCCGCCGTAGCTCTTCGTCTCCGTGCCATCGGTTTGATGTATGACGTCTAGACAGAGATGTCCGATGATCGTGAATTTCATCGATTACTTTCGATAGACTTTCTTCGGGTCGAAAAGAAGATCGCCCGACTCCTTGAAGTTATTGCCTCCGTCGGCGATTTCACGGTAGAAGCAAGTTCGATGCCCTGTGTGACAGGCTGCTTCACCTACCTGGTGTACTTTGATCAGGATGACATCTGCGTCGCAGTCGACATGGATCGAGCGAACTTCCTGAATGTTCCCCGACTCTTCCCCCTTTGTCCAAAGCTTCTTCCTCGAACGGCTCCAGTATGTCGCGCGGTTCGAAGTGACAGTGGCTTCCACGCTTTCCTTGTTCATCCACGCCATCATAAGAACGTCGCCCGACTTCTCATCTTGCGCGATGGCCGGAATCAGCCCATCGGAGTCAAATTTTAATTGATCAATGATGTTCATGTGTTCCCTTTTGCCTTGACAGATGTCCTGAGCGTTAAAAAAGAAAATTGCCAAGGCGCTAAGGACGCAAAGCTGAAAATAGTGTTTCTGTTTCTTTCAAATCTCAAGAATTCTTCTTCGCGTTCTTAACGGCTTTGCGGTTCATCTACCATTCCATGATCGTGTTCAACATCCTGTTAATTTCTTACAAGAACGTTATGAGACAACAAATATTCCTTTGCCTGCCGGATAGAGAATTGCCTGAAATGAAAGATCGACGCCGCAAGGACTGCATCGACATTCCCTTTTTCAAAAGCGGCAAGAAGATGTTCAAGATTTCCAGCCCCTCCGCTCGCGATAACCGGGATGCGGACGGCCGCGGTCACCTTATGGAGCAGTTCGAGATCATATCCGTCTTTCGTCCCATCGCGGTCCATGCTCGTGAGGAGGATCTCGCCTGCCCCGAGCGATTCCACTCTGCGTGCCCATTCGATCGCGTCAAGATCAGTTCTCGTTCGTCCCCCATTGACATACACATTCCAGTGTAGCGCCGAATCAGAGCTCTTTGCATCGATCGCCACAACAATGCATTGAACCCCGAATCGTTCCGCCCCTTCCGAAATGAGGGTAGGATTCTTGACAGCGGCGGTGTTAATGCTGATCTTATCTGCTCCGCTCCGGAGGATCTCGCGCATATCATCGGTCGATCGGATGCCGCCTCCGATCGTAAAGGGAATAAAGACTTCCTCAGATGTCCGGCGCACCACGTCGAGCATCGTCGACCGGTTGTCCGACGATGCCGTGATGTCGAGGAACACAAGTTCATCGGCACCTTCGCCGTCATAGAATTTCGCCTGCGCAACCGGATCGCCAGCATCGATGAGGCCGACAAAATTCACGCCTTTGACGACGCGCCCTCGGTCAACGTCTAAACACGGTATGATTCTTTTTGCCAACACTGCAATCAGTGAACAGTAATCAATGAACAGTAAACAGTGATCGAGGATCAGTTGACAGAGGATCCGATAGCCATGATCTGCTGTTTACTGATGACTGATCACTGATGACTGATTAAATTCTTCTCGTCGGCCCGAGATCCTGCAGCTCTTTTTCATTCTGCCGCCAGAGGGCCTGACACGGGAACTTATCCTCATAAAGAGCTTTTCCAACGATCACCGAATCGACGCCGAACTTCTCTAGTTCCTGCATCTTGATCAAATCCTTGAATCCCGACACGCCTCCCGAGGCAGTTACCTTGAGTCCGCTTTTGGTCGCCATTTCTTTTATCGCATCGAAATTAGGCCCGGTCAACATCCCGTCGCGCATGATATCGGTGTAAACAATTCGGCACACTCCAAGTTTTTTCATGTTCAACGCAAGGGAGATTGCATCAACGCCGGAATCATGTTTCCATCCCTGTGTCATGACAACGCCGTTCTTGGCATCGATGCCAACCGCTATCTTCCTAGCTCCAAAATCTTTGATCGTGCGCTGCACTAGGTCAGGATCTTCAATGGCTGCCGTTCCGAGAACAACACGGTAGACTCCTATTTCGAAGAGCTGACGCACTTCGTCGTAGGAACGAATTCCACCCCCCAATTGAATGGGGACATCGACCGCGTCGACGATCTTCTTGATTGCCTCGCGGTTCCGCATGTGTCCTTCGAATGCACCATCGAGGTCCACAACGTGCAGAGTCTTTGCATTCTCCCCGCGCCACAGAATCGCCATTTGTGCCGGGTCGTTGGAATAGACTTTCTCCGTACCCGGCGCTCCCTGGACGAGGCGAACGCACTTTCCGTCCTTGATATCGATAGCAGGAAAAATGAGAATCATATCGATGACATCTCGGAAAAATTCTTCAACATTTGGAGGCCGGCGACCTGGCTCTTTTCCGGATGGAATTGAATTCCGAAAACATTTCCTTTTTGAACCCCGGAAGTGAAACTGAACCCGTATTCGGTTGTTGCAATGGTGACGGACTCTTTCGGCTCCGCGTAGTAAGAATGAACAAAATAGACGAAGCTCTTGTTCTCCACCGATTTCATAAGGTGCGACTGACCCTGGAGTTCTACCTGGTTCCACCCAATGTGCGGGATCTTCACGGTCTTCGGAAAGAGCCGAACTTCTCCTTCGATCAGGTTCAACCCGTCGTGCAACCCGAGCTCGGAACTGCGCGAAAAGAGGAGTTGCATGCCGAGGCAGATTCCTATCAGAGGCCTTCCTGCTTCGACGTGTCTCCGGATCAATGGCTGCAGGCCAAGCAATGCAATATTTTCCATCGCAGCACCGAACGCGCCCACTCCTGGAAGCACGAGCTTCTCCGCCTTCGACAGTTCCTTCACATCGCTCGAAATAAATGCTGAAGCGCCGACTTTCTCGAACGCTTTTTGCACCGAACGGAGGTTGTTCAGTTTATAATCGATGATTCCGATCATAACACAACAGTTAAAAGTTAAAAATTAAAAGTGAAAAAAAGTCTCATACAAATTTTTAACTTTTCACTTCTTTACAGGCGCCCTTTCGTCGAAAGCACTCCTTTGACTCTTGGATCCTTCTCACACGCGACTCGCAAGGAACGTGCGAGCGCCTTGAACATCGCCTCACTCTTATGATGGGTGTTGGACCCGTAGAGCACCTCGATGTGAATATTCGCCTTGACGTTGTCTGCAAACGACTGGAAGAAATGGCGGATCATTTCGGTCGAGAGGTCTCCAACTTTCTTCCTGTTGAATTCGGCTTTGAAGACAAGCACCGACCTTCCTCCGAGATCCACAACGCAACGGCCGAGCGCTTCATCCATCGGAACGAATGCGGAACCGTAGCGCGCGATGCCCGCTCGGTCTTTCAGAGCTTTGTCGAATGCCTGCCCCAGTGCGATCGCAACATCCTCAGTCGTGTGGTGGTCGTCCACGCGAAGATCGCCCCTGCATTTCATCTGAAGGTCGAACATTCCATGCTTGGCAAAAAGCTCAAGCATGTGATCGAGGAACCCGATGCCGGTTGAGACGTCATACCTGCCGGTTCCGTCTAACCCGAGAGTGACGGAGATATTGGTTTCCTTTGTTTTTCGTTGAACTGTTGCTGTACGCATAGTCATTCTCATTCAGAAGAAAAAATAAGGACGTTCCTACGAACGTCCCTGTGTCATTATGCGAAAATTTTGTCTGAGTTTCAAGAGGAGCCCATGAACGAAAAACGCCGGCGAGTTACCGTCGGCGTTTGTTCATTGATCATTGTTCATTGTTAATTGTCAAGAGCATCCGCTGGTCGAGCCACATTGCAGACACTTGTAGCAGCTTCCCGAACGGATCATAATGCTTCCGCACTCGGAACAGGGCGGGGCATCGGCCTGGGTCTGGAAGATGACCTTTTCATTCGATTCAATTGCGGAGGCTCGCTTCAACTCGAGCTTCGCATCCGTTTTTTCGAGCGGCTTTGTCTCCGCGACGACGGTCGATGCCGGCTGTTCTTCTTTGGGCAAGAACTTCATGGCGAGCCAGCGGAAAATATAATCGCAGATCGACTTTGCGATGGGGATATCTTTGTTGTTCGTGAACCCGGAAGGCTCGAACCGCATATGAGTAAACTTATCGGTCAACACCTTCAACGGAACGCCGTACTGAAGAGCAAGGGAAACCGACGTTGCCAGGGCATCCATGACGCCGGAGATCGTCGATCCCTCCTTCGACATGGTGATAAAAACTTCACCCGGCGTTTGGTCTTCGTACAAGCCGACCGTAATGTATCCCTCATGGCCGGCAATGCTGAACTTATGTGTAATCGCCTGCCTTTCGTCGGGGAGCCGTCGTCGTGCCGGACGGGCCTTCGGCTTCTCGCTCTTTTCGAGGGAAGTGCTTAGTGGTTGTGTTCGTTTGCAGCCATCCCGGTAGACCGCGATCGCTTTCAAGCCAAGCTTCCAGGCTTCGATATAGGCCTGCATGATCTCGTCGGGGGTGACGTCGGTCGGCATATTTACGGTCTTCGAAATCGCTCCGGACAGGAAAGGTTGGACTGCCGACATCATCTTAATGTGCCCCATGTACTGGATGGAGCGTTCTCCCTTCGCCGGCTTGAACGCGCAATCGAAAACAGACAAATGCTCATTCCTAAGATACGGTGCGCCTTCGATCGTGTCGTTCTTTTCGATGAACTTGATGATATGTTCGATCTGCTCACTGTCGTACCCGAGCTTCCTGAGCGCTTCGGGAACCGTCTGGTTGACGATTTTCATCAGCCCACCGCCCACCAATTTCTTGTACTTCACAAGTGCGATATCGGGCTCGACACCCGTTGTGTCACAATCCATCATGAAGCCGATTGTTCCTGTCGGGGCAAGGACGGTCGCCTGTCCGTTCCGGTAACCGTATTCTTTCCCGATTGCAATCGCTTCCTTCCAGACATCCCGGGAAGCAGCGAGGAGTTCGGAGGGCACGTAGTTGTCGCTGATCTTGTCCGCATACAAGCTATGCTTGTTCATGACGGTGAGCATCGGCTCGCGATTCGCAGTGAATCCTTTGAACGTTCCAATCTCCT
>CAYYHS010000099.1:0-7676 GCA_964471785.1 uncultured Chitinophagaceae bacterium | reverse complement strand
AAAAATGGATGCCCTCTTTCGTGGGCATGACATGCTTTTGTTCAAACTGAGACACTACTCTTTTCCGATTTTCCATGCAGAAAAGCTCGGTTTTTCGTACCTTGAATGCTTAGCAGTCACACAGAAATTCAAAAGGAAACTCATGGAAGTACGTTATTCTCCGAATGATGAAGCGTATCAGCGCATGACAACAGCTGAGCTGCGACGCTCGTTTGTGATTGATACTCTGTTTGCCCCGAATGCCGTAACGATGGTGTATTCGGATGTCGACCGCGTTATCGTCGGGAGCGCCGTTCCGGGCAAGAATCCGTTGAAATTGGAATCCTCCAAAAAGGAAATGGCCACCGATTATTTCGCAGAACGTCGCGAGGTAGGGATCATCAACATTGGCGGCGTGGGGGGAATAGTGGTCGACGGGACCCTCTATGAAATGGCGTTCAAAGATTTGCTGTATGTTGGAAGGGGTGCCAAGGAAATTGAATGTGCAAGTATCGATCCGAAAAAACCCGCGCTCTTCTATTTTGTCTCGTATCCTTCACACGCCGTTTACCCGACGGCCCATGCTCGTTTCAACGATTCCTCCAAGTCTCCCCTCGGAACCTTACACAACGCCAACGTTCGAACGATAACAAAATTCGTTCACGCCGAGGGTATTAAGAGCAGTCAGCTGGTGATGGGATTGACGGAGTTAAACGACGGTTCGGTATGGAATACCATGCCTAGCCATACGCATCAGCGCAGAATGGAAGTGTATCTCTATTTCGGACTAGACGAGGATTCATTCGTTGTGCACCTGATGGGCAAACCCTCCGAGACAAGGGCATTGATTTTGCGCAACCGGCAGGCAGTCATTTCACCTCCATGGTCGATCCATTCTGCCGCGGGAACGAGCAATTACTCCTTCATCTGGGGGATGGGGGGAGAAAATCAGGAGTTTTCCGATATGGATGCAGTGCCGATGAAAGAGCTCTTCTAACGCTTCAAGAACTCTGCGGTTCAACCGCTCTCTGAACGACGTCACACAACAAGCACAGACTCTAGATTATGACAGAATCAGCAGACTCGAATCAAAAAATTGGCAGCTATCGGTGGACAGTATGCGGTCTTCTTTTCTTTGCGACGACAATAAATTATCTCGACAGAAACATCCTCGGCATTCTTGCCCCTACGCTACAGAAGGAAATAGGGTGGACTCCTATCCAGTACGGCTACATCGGTACGACTTTTACCGGAGCGTACGCGATCGGGCTCGTGCTGTTCGGATGGTTTGTTGACAGGTATGGCACGAAGATCGGCTACGCGCTGTCCATCACCGGATGGAGCATTGCCGCGATGGCGCATGCATTTGCAAGCACGGTCTTCGGCTTCAGCATCGCCCGGTTCTTCCTGGGATTAAGCGAGTCGGGAAATTTCCCTTCGGCTATCAAGGCGACCGCGGAATGGTTTCCGAAAAAAGAGCGGGCTCTCGCGACCGGAATATTTAACTCCGGGGCGAACATCGGCGCGGTTATCGCTCCGGCCGTTGTTCCCTGGCTCACGGTGACTTTCGGCTGGCAGTCCGCATTTATTGCGACCGGCGCGACAGGTTTTCTCTGGCTTGTTCTGTGGATGATCGTCTATGAAAAGCCGGAGGTTGCAAAGAGAGTCTCAAAAAGAGAACTGGAGCACATTCTCAGCGATCCAGTTGAGACCTCATCCGAGAAAGTTCCCTGGTTGACACTTCTCAAATACCCACAAACGTGGGCATTTGTCGTCGGCAAATTCCTGACCGATCCCGTCTGGTGGTTCTATATTTATTGGCTTGGGTTGTATTTGAACAACAACTTCGGTGTCACACTGACCCATCTCGGACTTCCACTCATTGTCATTTACACGATGACAAGTGTGGGAAGCATCGGCGGCGGCTACCTCTCCGGTGCGATGATCAAACGGGGAATGGCTATCAACAGAGCGCGGAGAATAACGATGTTGATCTTTGCAGTGCTTGTCGTTCCGGTTGTAACCGCCGCCAACATCTCCAGCATGTGGCTGGCGGTTGGGATCATCGGGGTTGCGACGGCTGCGCATCAGGGCTGGTCAGCGAATATCTTTACGATCGCTTCCGACATGTTTCCTAAAAGGGTGGTCGGCTCAGTGGTCGGAATCGGTGCATTTGCCGGCGCTCTCGGGGGGATGATTTTCCTGGCAAGTGCGGGATACATTGTTGAAGCGACCGGAAGTTACACGATCTTGTTCATTATTTGCGGTTCGGCATATCTCGTGGCTCTTGGGCTCATGACCCTTCTGACATCCAATGCCAAACCGGTCAATTTGTAAGGCTGACGGCGAAAAATTAGGCAACGAACACCAACACTTAGAAGATTTGCATATGTCTTATGTAGAAAATGTATTCAGCTTGGAAGGAAAAGTTGCGGTCGTCATCGGTGGGAGCGGTGTGCTCGGGGGCAGCATGGCGCGGTCGCTCGGACAAGCGGGCGCGAAGGTGGCGGTCGGTTACCACAACAATGCATCGGGAGCGGATGGCGTCGTAAAGGCCATCGAGACTGCGGGAGGAAAAGCAAAAGCAATTCAGGTAGACACCTCTTCGGTCACGGGTGTCGAGAAGGGGAAATCCGCAATCGTCTCATTATGGGGAAAAGTTGACATCGTCGTCAATGCACCCGGTGTTAATTCGCCCACGCCGGTTTTTGATATTCCCGAAGAGGAATGGCATAGGATTCTAGACACGAACTTGAAGGGGGTTTTTCTTTCGTGCCGTGTTTTTGCAAAGCAAATGATCGAGCAGAAGAGCGGCGGAAGCATTATCAATATTTCGTCCGTTTCATCGGAACTTCCTCTTTCCCGCGTTTTTACCTATTCGATCTCCAAAGCCGGCGTCAACAATATGACCAGGTTTCTCGCCAAGGAATGGGCGCCGCACAAGATTCGTGTGAACGCGATTATGCCCGGGTTCTTCCCCGCCGAACAGAACCGCAAAATCCTGACAGAAGAGCGCCGCAAATCGATTTTTGCTCATACCCCAATGGCCAGATATGGCGAGCCGGATGAACTGTCGGGTGCACTCCTCTGGCTTGCATCCGAGAAGGCTTCGTCGTTTGTCACGGGTGCGGTCATTCCGGTTGACGGCGGATTTACCAGTATGACGATTTAGTTGATGCGATTTTTTTTCTATCAGTGAGCGACTGAATACTTTTGAGTGAGAGTCATACGTTTGACGTATTACGTGAGAAATAAGTATGCATGTTGTTGTAGATAATAAGAATCCACATGTTGAAGAGGCTTTTCGTCAGTTCGGAACCGTTCAGGGTTGTGCAACCCGCGAGATCACCAAAGAAGTTGTTCGCGAGGCCGATGCGATCATTATCCGATCGGAAACGAAAGTGACGAAGGACTTGCTGGAGGGGAGCCGGGTCAAATTCGTCGGAACGGCCACGATCGGCACCGACCACGTGGATCTTGAGTATCTTCACTCTCAGGGTATCGGATTCGCGAGTGCACCCGGTTCGAATGCTAATTCAGTCGCAGAGTATTTTGTCGCGGCTATTCTTACGCTCGCTGGCAGGAAAGGATTCAATCTCTCGGGAAAAACGCTCGGTGTTGTTGGCGTTGGAAACGTCGGAAGCAAAATCGTCAGGAATGCAAGGGCGTTAGGGATGCGCGTGTTGCAAAACGATCCGCCACTCGCCCGCGAAACAGGGAATCCTTCATTCGTGCCGTTGGACGACTTCATGGAGGCTGATATTGTCACAATTCATGTGCCGCTCACGAAAGCGGGGACAGATCCAACATTTCACCTCTTCGGAGAGGAACGCATTAGGAAGATGAAAGCAGGGGCGATTCTCATCAATACCTCACGCGGCGCCGTCGCCGATGGGGCGGCCTTGAAAAGAGCGGTTGAAGCGAAACATCTCGGCGGTGTGATTCTGGATGTATGGGAGGGGGAACCGCTCGTCGATGTTGATCTCGTAAAAAAGATAGATATCGCAACACCCCATATCGCAGGGTATTCATTTGATGGAAAACTTGCAGCGGTGAAAATGACGTACTCAGCTGCTTGCAAATTTTTCGGTCAAGACGAACAGTGGACCCCGGGGAATTCTTTACCAAAAGCCTCCGTCGACAGGATCGGTGTGAAAGGGAGTTTTGAGTCCCCTGAAGAAGTCCTACGAAAGATCGTCAAGCAGTGTTATGATATCGAATGCGATAGCCGGGCCCTGCAGTCTGTTGCGAATGTTCCGCTGGAAGAACGCCGGCAGTTTTTTGCCCGTTTAAGATCGGAGTACCGCATACGGCGTGAATTCTTCAACACCATCGTCGAGCTGCCGGGGTCGATGTCATCGATGGCCGGTACGCTTAAGACGATTGGTTTCCGTGTCGAAATTAACAAGGGATAAATCTCGGATGATAGTCGGGAACGACGCAATTCCGCGTCAGAAGATGGAAGACGAAATCTACAGACTTAGTGAGCAGGCGCTTGCCCCGCTTGCGCTGGAAGGACGGCGTGTTTTGGTAATCATCCCGGACACTACGCGGCATGCGGAGCTCCCGGTGTTTTTCAGAACGATCAGCCGCATCCTCGGGCCAAGAGTGACCGCGCTCGACTATCTCCTTGCAACGGGCACGCATCATCCGCTGGAACTGGAAGCAATTCTCAAGCACGTGGGGATCACTTCAGACGAGTACAAATCTAAATACACAAAGACAAAATTCTTCAATCACTCTCACAATGATCCGGCTCAGCTCCGGACAATCGGGAGAATTCCGGCTTCTGAGATGTCTGAGCTCTCCGAAGGGTTGTTCACGGAGGCGGTAGATATCACCATTAACAAACGGATATTCGATTACGATCATCTTATACTGGTAAGCCCGGTCGTCCCGCACGAGACGGTCGGATTTGCCGGCGGGAACAAATACTTCTTTCCAGGGATCGGGGGAGAAGAGATCATCCAGACATTTCATTGGATCGGCGCCCTCCTCACGAATCCGGTCGTCAACGGCGTCAAAGATACACCCGTGCGTCGAGTCATCAACAGATCGGCATCGCTCATTTCCGTTCCACGTATATGCTTTGCCTTTGTCGTCGATGACCATGCTGTTACTTCGCTTTTCATTGGATCGCCGGAAGAGGCATGGGAGAAAGCCGCGGAGCGTTCGGCCAAGGTGCACATCAAGTACGTCGACCATCCGTTCAAGAAGGTTCTCGGCATCGCTCCGTCTATCTATGAGGACATCTGGGTAGCCGGGAAAGTAATGTACAAGCACGAGCCGATCATCGCGGACGGAGGAGAGGTGATCATTTATGCACCTCACATAAAGGAAATCTCGTACACTCACGGAAAAGAAATTCGGAAGGTCGGTTACCACGTCCGCGACTACTTCGTCCGGCAGTGGGGCAAATTCTCAGGTATGTCGAAGCTCATCCTTGCTCATTCGACGAATGTGCGGGGGACGGGGACATTCGAGAACGGGGTGGAAGCGCCCCGTATCAACGTTACCCTAGCAACATCGATTCCAGAGGATGTCTGCCGGTCCGTCAACCTCGGTTATGTCGACTACCGTTCGATCAACGTTGATGAGTGGAAGGCTAAACAAAACGGGGATCTGTTGGTGGTGGAAAACGCCGGCCAACTTCTCTACCGGCTAAAGTAATCCGGATATCAAAAGATTTTATTCTTAACGAATCGGATCAAGCGATGACATTGAAAATTCAATCGGCTGCTGAAACTGAATACGACCTTCTCTCTCTTGGCGAGTGCATGATCCGTCTGAGTCCTCCCGGGCATCAGCGCATTGAGCTGACCCCTGTCTTCGAAGCGTATGCCGGAGGCGGAGAGTATAATGTCGCGTATGCCCTCGCCCGGTATGGAATGCGGACAGGATGGATCTCCCGCCTCGTCGACAACCCGCTCGGAGCATTCATCAAGAACCATGCGCGGGCGAGCGGCATGGATGTGAGCGAAGTGGTCTGGGTGCCATACGATGGATCGGGGCGAGCCGACCGGATAGGATTGAACTTCACCGAGGTGGGGATAGGCGTTCGGGCGAGCGTGACGATGTATGACCGGGGAAATACTGCCGTCGCCCATATGAATCCCTCGGATGTCGACTGGAAGCGCATTTTTGGCCGCCGAAAAGCACGATGGTTCCACACCGGAGGAATCTTCACCGCCTTGAGCGACACCTGCGCTCAAGTAGCTTATGAGTCGATGAAAGCAGCCCATGAAGCCGGAACAATCGTCAGCTACGATCTCAATTTTCGCAGCAAGCTTTGGTCCAGCAAAAAGGCCATCGAGGAGACGAAAAAACTTGTCCCGTTTATCGATGTACTGATCGGCAACGAGGAAGATTTTCAGAAGGTGCTCGGCTTTAACGTTGAAGGGACGGATGAATATCTGAAATCTCTTCCAATCGAAGGGTATAAGAAGATGGTGAAAAGAGTGGTGGAGACCTTCCCAAATGTGCAGGCGGTCGGCACGACGCTGCGCGAAGTCGTCAGCGGTCTCGTCAATAACTGGTCTGCGATCATGTACTACGACGGAGTCTTCTACGAATCGCGAAAGTTTTCAAATCTTGAAATAGAGGATCGGGTCGGGGGCGGGGACGGATTCTGCAGCGGATTCGTTTACGGCCTCCTGCACGGAATGCCTGCGCAGGAATGCATCGAGATGGGAGCAGCGCACGGAGCATTGCTGCAGAGCACCCGCGGAGATACAAGCATGGTCACGATGGAGGAGATCAGGCACGTTATGGGAGGCGGAAGTGCTAGGATTAAACGGTGAGCTTGGCTCGAATAAAGAAAATGAAAACGGCGCAGCACTGAACTAACATCCAACATCATCAATAAGAGTCATCCGGGCAGTCAACCAGAAAGATGGAATCTAATGAGAATTGAAAAATACTCGATCGGTATCGGCGATCGTTTTGGACGAGAGGGTGTAGCACAACTTGCGGCATTTGTGAAGGCCCGCGAACATGGCGTCAACGTCGTTCCCGTGTGGAATAAATCCAATCGTGAACACACGCTTATCGGCACGGTGCCGCAGAATACGAGGTTGGAAGCAAATCGGGCGGTGAAAACGTTGGGATGGAATTCGTCGTACTACGTCGATGCCGATCACATCGGCATTAATTCGGTGGACTTGTTCATCGGGCCCAGCAACTATTTTACACTCGATGTCGCCGACTTCATCGGGATGGAGCCCGCGCCGGAGGAGCTTGCGGACTTCACAACATTTTGCGCAAAGTTTATCGGCACTCTTAAAATACCGGGCATCAAGGATGGGCTCGATGTCAGCAAAGGTATGATTGCCGGTGTGGGAAAAAAATATCTCTCTGCCGTCAAAGAAGCCGGGAAGGTGTACCGCTATATCGCGTCCAGGAAGGGGGAGGAGAATTTCATCACCGAGGTTTCTACCGACGAGACGAACACTCCTCAAACGCCGGTGGAATTATTTTTCGTCCTAGCGGCTCTTTCGAGAGAGAAGGTGCCGCTGCAGACCATCGCACCGAAGTTTACCGGTCAGTTTCTAAAAGGCATTGACTACGTGGGAGACGTCGGTCAATTCGGGAAGGAATTTGATGAGGACCTCGCGGTTATCCAACTCGCGATAAAGGAATTTGGACTCCCCGAGGCGCTGAAAATAAGCATCCACTCGGGCAGCGATAAATTTTCCATA
>CAYYHS010000098.1:0-7696 GCA_964471785.1 uncultured Chitinophagaceae bacterium | reverse complement strand
GGCACTGCAAGACAATCCATTCAAACATCATCTGCCACAGGGGGACTCATGAAATCAAAATCAGAAATTATTCCGCTCGGTCCGATCGAAAACAGAATTTTCGTGATCCGTGGCCGAAAGGTAATGCTCGGCGCTCATCTCGCAGAACTTTATGGGATAGAAACGAGAGTGCTCATGCAGGCGGTGAAACGTAATAAAAGGCGGTTTCCAGAAGACTTCATGTTCTCTCTGATGCGCGAAGAAATCCTAAGGGTATCACAAATTGTGACATCATTGAAATACTCGAACGCGGTCTATGCCTTTACAGAACAGGGAGTTGCAATGCTTTCAAGTGTTTTACACAGTGAACGAGCGATCGATATGAATATTGCCATCATGCGGGCATTTGTGAAGTTAAGAGAAATACTTTCTATGCACAAAGAGCTGACATTCACGCTGAAGCAACTCGAGACAAAGGTCGAGAAACATGACGAAGAAATTCGGGCTATCTTTGAGGCGATACGTCAGTTGATGGCTCTCCCTGAGAGACCGAAACGGCCGATTGGATTCTGCACTTGACTTAATGGGGAAAAACCAGCAGGGTGCTGAAAGACCCGTGTTGAATCTCGCTGGCCAATCATCTATATTCAAGCGATGTCGAAACTCACTTCAAAATATGTTTGTCAATCGTGCGGCTATATGTCGCCCCGCTGGACAGGTAAGTGCCCGAACTGCAACGAGTGGAACACCTTTGTTGAAGAGGCGCCGACGCCTGCAAGGATCGCCCGCAAATCGGGAGGCGTTGCCTCCAAATTGGAACCGGTTGCACTAAAGGATGTAAATGGTCATGAGGACTCGCGGCTCAAAACAGGAATCGCAGAATTTGACCGCGTCCTTGGCGGAGGGATTGTCGCCGGCTCGGTTGTTCTGATCGGCGGAGATCCCGGAATCGGCAAGTCGACATTGATGATGCAGGTTGCCTTAAAATTGAAGAGCAAGGTTATTCTGTATGTCACTGGCGAAGAATCTCTCAGGCAAATTAAGCTCCGGGCCGAGAGGCTCGGCTCGCAATCGGATTCCGTTCTTCTGCTGCCCGAAACCAACCTCGAATTGATCGCCGATGTCATCGAACGGGGGAACCCGGACCTGGTTGTCGTCGATTCAATCCAAACAATGTTCCGCCCCGACCTCGAAAGTTCGCCGGGAAGTGTCGGGCAGGTGCGCGAAGCGACGGCGCTCTTAACCCGGATCGCCAAGTCGCGAAATATTCCATTCGTCCTGATCGGTCACGTCACCAAAGAGGGAATTCTCGCGGGGCCGAGAGTTATTGAGCATATGGTCGATACTGTGCTTCAGTTTGAAGGAGAGCGGCATTACTCGTACCGGATCCTGCGAGCCGCGAAGAACCGGTTCGGGTCGACGAATGAAATCGGCATCTTTGAAATGCACGACGACGGAATGCACGAGGTGAAGAATCCCTCAGAGGTATTTCTTTCCGAGAGAACCTATGGCGCTTCCGGAGCAACGATCGTTGCGACGCTGGAAGGTACAAGGCCTTTGTTGATTGAAGTACAAGCGCTCGTGACGTCGACAAATTACGGACTGCCGCAGCGGACAGCCACCGGGTTCGACTTGCGGAGGCTGCAAATGCTTCTGGCGGTCTTGGAGAAGCGGGTCGGTTTGAATATCGGATCGCAGGATGTTTTCGTGAACGTCGCGGGTGGAATTCACATTGATGAGCCGGCTGCGGACCTGGGCGTTGCATCATCCATCGTTTCATCGCTTCGGGACGTACCGGTGGATTCGCAAGCCGTAGCAATCGGCGAGATAGGGCTCGGGGGTGAAGTTCGTACCATCGCGCACAGCGAAAAACGGACGCAGGAGGCGGCGAAGCTGGGGTTCAAACGCATCATCGTACCGAAGAACAATCTCAAACATCTGAAGAATGTGAACGGAATTACGGTCGTCGGTGTTGAATCAATAAGTCAGGCAATGAAGGAATTAGTGGGATAACGCATACGAGAATTCAGTCGGAAGCAAGGAAAGAATCCCGCGATGCAGCCGCTCAGCGGGATTTGTTTATGAAGGAAACGATCGAACTTTCGCGGAAGAACATTCGGGAAGGACTCGGCGGTCCGTTTGCAGCCGTTGTCGTGAAAGAAGGGAGGATGATCGCACGAGGGACGAATCTCGTAACTTCCAGCAACGATCCGACGGCCCATGCGGAAATTGTGGCAATTCGCGAGGCGTGCCGTGCCCTTGGCATGTTCCAGTTGCCGGGTTGCGAACTCTACACGAGCTGCGAGCCGTGCCCGATGTGTCTCGGCGCAATTTATTGGGCGCGCCCCGATAGAGTCTACTATGCCAACACTCATCTTGATGCTGCGAAGATTGGGTTCGACGATCTTTACATCTATAAAGAGATCGGACTTCCGATCTCGGACCGCAAGATCCCAATGGTTCAGTTGATGCGCGATGAGGCTTTTGTTGCGTTCGAAGAGTGGCAAAAAATGCAAGGAAAGATTCACTATTAATATTGATTTGGATTACCGAAGTATGCCAAAAGGGAAAATGAGAATTAAGAGGAACAGCGAAGAATTCTTTTTGGAAATGTCATCAATGCGAATTCAATACATATCAGGCAAATCAAAAATCGTTTCAGACCATGGATATTCTCCTCGCTACAAATAATCAACACAAGGTTGAGGAAATTTCGCAATTGCTCTCCTCCTCAGAATTCACCGTGAAGAGCCTTGGCGATTTTCCCGGTCTTCCGAAGACGATTGAAGACCAGCCGACGCTCGAAGGGAATGCACTCAAAAAAGCCAGGGAGGCGTTCGCTGCGACGGATTTGCTTACTCTTGCCGACGATACCGGCCTCGAATGTTACTATCTCGAACTTAAGCCTGGTGTTCTCTCGGCCCGCTACGCCGGCGATCATGCTTCCTATGCCGACAATAACTCAAAGCTGCTGTCGGCCTTGAAAGGAGTGCCGCCACGGCGGCGCAACGCTCGATTCCGAACTGTCATAGCCATCGTGGAGAAAGGAATCGAGAAAGTCGTCGAGGGGAGACTAGAAGGGTCGATTGCGGAATCACCACGCGGGACGAATGGCTTCGGCTACGATCCGCTCTTTGTTCCGGAGGGCTCGTGGAAATCATATGCCGAGATGAACATTGAGGAAAAGAATAAAATCAGCCACAGAGCGCTGGCAGTGTCGAGGGGAATCGAAGTGTTAAGGGGGATAAAATAACTGGTGTCGCGTATTTTGAAGAATTCATAAGAAGTGTGTTCTTACGGAAGAAAACACACCCCTAAATTCCCCCTCGCCATCGCGTGAGCAACACCCAGAGGGAAAGCGAGAGGGGTTGGGGGAGTGTCAAAAAGTAAATTGCCTGCTTCTCAAAAGCACGTTCGTCATATATCAGACTAATCCCCTCCCGTTATTCGATCCTGTTCCTGCTCCGTCCAACTAGTAATTGAATCCCTTTCGGCTGCGGTGAGTTTTGCATCGGGATGCATGTAGAGGTATTTTGGTATAGGCATCTCGCTTTTCGACACTTGCTCGTAGATCTGTCCTAGTTTCAAGACTCGTTTGCTTTTCGTGTAATTCCCCCACTCTGAGAAGTTGAGGTGTTTCCGGCCCGACTGGACATCATCAGCGACGAGCCAGGAGACCGGGGAGATCCCGCTGTACCACGGCCACCGGGTATCGTTAGAATGGCAGTCGTAGCACGAAGTCTTGATCAAGTTGGCCACGTGGGGCGTTATGCCGGATTGTGCGCCAATAGCCAATGCGAGATCTGCAGCGGGATTTGTCCTATCCGGGCGGAAGAATTGAACCGCGACGAATAAAACAACAACTGCTATACCGAACCAGCGAAGATATTTTTTCAACTTTGGTCTCCAAGAGGATTGAGTGGTCTGATGCTATTTTTTGATTCCGCGAATTTCTGCTTGAATTCATCGGGGAATGCGACCGGCCTCCCGCCCTGAAGGCGGACAAAGAGCCCGGTCTGGTCAGCCGAAGCCATGACCGTCCCATTAACAACGAATTCGGCAGAAAGAATCCCTTTGATATTCTCAACACTGCTCGCCCACATGGCGCCTTTCACCTTGTCGAATAATTTTACCGGTTTCCGGTAGTCTATGCACGTGCGCATAACGACCGGCGCAATTCCGCGTTCCATAAGGGTGTTGAGGGGGAGGTAGGTATCCAGGAGGAGCAAACGCAGATCCTCGAGCCACCTGATGTAGACAATATTGCTGACGTGTCCGGCAAAGTCGATGTCGTACGTCTTTGGCTGGAATATCTTTTCTACGTACAGCGGCTTCCGTTCAGTTTCCGGCATGGATCAAATCCTCTAACGATTGTGAATAGCTCCGATAATCGTTGTGCGAGAAGCAGACAACGATAACTTTTTCCGGAAAGTTCTCGGCCGCAAGGAACGAAGCGATCGTTTTGATGGCAATACCGGAGGCGCGCTCTATGGGAAAACCGTACGCTCCCGTGCTGATCGAAGGAAAGGCAACCGAGCGTAGCTTCTGTTGAGCAGCCAGTGAAAGGCTGGAGGTGTAACATGAAGCAAGGAGCTTGTCCTCGCCATTATTTCCCCCTCTCCAGATTGGCCCGACCGTGTGTATGATCCACGATGCCGGCACATTATGTCCTTTCGTGAGCTTCGCCTCGCCGGTTGCGCAGCCGCCAAGAGTCCGGCACTCGTCAAGCAGTTTCGGCCCTGCGGCCCGATGAATTGCCCCGTCGACGCCGCCTCCCCCGAGCAGGGAAGTGTTCGCGGCATTGACGATCGCATCGACTTTTAGCTTGACGATGTCCCCCTCAATTATTGAGATCCGGCCGGGCAACATGATGTCACCATTTTTTGAAGATGAAGAAAACCGCCGCGATGATGAACCCAAAACCGACGAGATAATTCCACTTCAACTCTTCTTTCAGATAGACAACGGAAAAAACGCTGAACACGACGAGTGTGATGACTTCCTGAATTGTCTTGAGCTGGGCGCCCGAGAACTGGTACGAGCCAATTCTGTTGGCCGGCACCTGGAAACAGTATTCGAGGAACGCTATGAGCCAGCTGATTAAAACGACTTTCCACAAGGCAACTTCCCTGAATTTCAAATGCCCGTACCAGGCAATCGTCATGAAAATATTCGAAACAGTCAGCAATCCGATTGTCTTCATTCGTTCCTTTCAGGCTAAATAAACTTGCTCTGTCTTAGTGATTGATGCGGGCTGTCAATTCGTCTGTGATGGCAACTCAAGATAACGAGATTGAGATAACTTTGCAAAAATAAGTGTGCGGAAACCTTCCGAAGGTTCTCGGGTTGCTATGCGCGTTTCATCTTGTATTCGTCCCGGTCGCCGGTAAATCTTCGGAAGCTCCCGGAGGGAAACCGGGTTCCTGTTATTCTTCTTTCTTATCTCTTTGCTCTTCTCTCTTAACTTCCGTTGACTCTCCTCCATCATTTTCGTATTTTTAAAATACCAGCCAAAAGGAATTTGCGTTCCATGATTGCCAAACTTGCGCTCGAAAACGGTACGGTTTTCACCGGTGAGAATTTTGGAGCTGAGGGGGAGATTGCCGGTGAAGTGGTCTTTAACACCAGCATGACTGGATACCAGGAAATCCTCACGGACCCGTCATATGCTGGTCAGATTGTCACAATGACCTATCCGCTGATCGGGAATTACGGAGTTAATCTTGACGATGTTGAATCGACGAAACCGCAGGTTTCTGGCTTCATCGTGCGCGAATACTTCGACTTTTACAGCAACTGGCGCGCCACGTCGAGTCTCGGCGACTGGCTGAAGAAGAACCGGATTATCGCGATACAGGGGATCGACACCAGGATGCTGACGAAGATGATCCGCACTCTCGGTGCGCTTCGGGGCGTGTTGTCGACGAAAGATCTTGATGACGCGAGCCTGGTGAAGAAGGCAAAGGGGTCGCCCGAAATGACTGGGCTTGATTTGGCGAAAACGGTTACCTGCAATTCGCCGTATAACTGGAACACTGTGGACCAAACGCCGTACGCGCTTCCTTCCGAGCAACTTGAGACACACCGCAACGGTCAGCGATTCAAGGTTGTTGTTTTTGACTATGGTGTGAAACAAAACATCCTGCGCCGGCTTGTGACCTACGGCTGCGACCTGACCGTTGTTCCGGCTGCCTTCACCGCCGATCAGGTCCTGGCGATGAAACCTGATGGGATCTTCCTCTCCAACGGTCCCGGCGATCCCGATGCGGTGAAGTACGCAATCTTGAACTTAAAGAAATTGATCGGGGTAAAACCGATATTCGGAATCTGCCTCGGTCATCAACTCCTCGCACTCGCATTGGGGGGCAAGACGTATAAACTGAAATTTGGTCACCGCGGCGCCAATCATCCGGTAAAAAATCTTCAGACACATGAGATTGAAATCACTTCCCAAAATCATGGGTTCGCCGTCGATTGGAAGACCATGGATGAATCGAAGGTCGAATTGACTCACATTAACCTCAACGACCAAACGGTGGAAGGATTTCGGCACAAGGAACTGCCGCTCTTCTGCGTTCAGTACCATCCGGAGGCCTCCCCCGGCCCGCACGACAGCGACTATCTCTTTGCGAAGTTCATCGGCTTGATGGAAGCAGCAAAGGCAGGGTACCGTAAAGAAAAAGCTCTGGTGCAAAACTTCAGGCAACTCTCATGAGCCGGGTAATTTTCCCCTTTTGAATGGGAGAGAAACCGTCCGTGAGCCAAGAGCGCGAAGAGAGAATGTTGAATCAGGGAAGAAACCGAAGATCTTTTTTCGTCTTAGCATCCTTCGCGTCTTTGTCTTTTCTTTTGTAGCAGCCTGCCAGCCCGTTATTGCCCAAACAACTCACCCCTCATCTATTTCGGCATGTCCTTTTTTCCCTCACCGAAAATCTTCAACCACTCATCGATCTGCCCTCTTGACAACGTCGATGCATCCTTTTCTTCCCCCTGGTCCGCTTCTTCAAACAGAAGGTTACTGAAGTATTTTGAAGTGTGCGTAGTGCAGGAGCAGACTCTTGCATAATCGAGTATTTCTCTGTCCGATGATACGATGACAAGCAAGGAACGGTTCTTCGACAGATCGATCATCGTCTTTATTTTTGCATCGGCCGACTGAGGCGATGAATAGACGATGTGGACGGGCGAGTGGGATGATGATGGATGATTGTCGGGCGGCCGTACTCCGTCAAATACGATTGTGCAACGGATTTTCTTTCTATAGGTAAGTCGGGAAACGACGTATCCAAACTGCTCTCGAGCCTGGCTTCCGTCATGCGCGAGAAGCTTCTTCAGCGATGGTATCGCGTGAATCACGTTGTATCCGTCGATGATGAAATGTGGAAGCATAATGTCTTTCAAAAATTAAACCGGCTCGATCTCGCTCAGGCGGCGCATATCCACCCGCGTCACTCCATCCTCCGAAGGGACAAACATGTCCCTGAATTTTGCTCCCACGACCACTTCATCGTACTTGTAGGAAGAACGGCTGTGGACCGTCTGGGAAAAAGTCTCATCGATCGCTGTAACAAGAATAGAGAACTCCGCATCTGTATCTTCCAGGTCCTTTTGGGAAACACCGAAGAGGGGACTCTGTTTATCGATCGGGTGAACGATGGTCCAATGAAGCGGAAAGAACGTTACCTTTTGCCGCTCTAGAGAAAGGGGATAAAATTTG
>CAYYHS010000097.1:0-7824 GCA_964471785.1 uncultured Chitinophagaceae bacterium | reverse complement strand
ATTTATTTCGTTCGTCTATATTGGTTATGCTTCTGTCTGGATGGTCTGGGTCATTGTCGTTCGCGACTTGCTGATCACTTTCTTACGATCGTATTCCGAGTTCAAAAACAAGCCGGTTGAAACAATACGCTTTGCCAGGACAAAAACGTTTTTCCAGCTCGTCGTAATCTATCTCTTTCTCTCCGCGTACATCGTGCGAAGTACCCCTTCATTATTTGCACTCTTTGGAAACTGGGTCGAGGTCCTCGCTTCCCGCGAGATTATGTACGTCCTCATGTTAGTCGTCACAGTGCTCACCGCCTGGACCGGAGTGATGTATTTCTTTCAGAGCTGGACTACTATTAAGGAATTGTTCATATCGAATGGCCGAGCCGCTGAAACAGGACAGCCCAACTGAGAAGCGCGATGTAGATTCGCACTTACCGGCGGTACCCTCCCCTATCACCAAAATTTTTGCGACCGGACTTTTCTCCGGCTATATGCCCGTCGCCTCAGGCACGTTCGGAGCGTTGGTAGGGTTGCTTTTTTATTTAATTCCATCCTTCGAACGGCCCGAAATAATTCTCCCCTCCTCTTTCTTTGTCTTCGTAGTCGGCAGCCTTGCCGCCGGGCAAATGGAGAAAATTTACGGTCACGACCCATCCATCGTCACCATCGACGAAGTACTCGGAATGTGGGTGAGTCTTTTTTTTCTCCCAAAATCGTTTCTCGTCATTGTCGGAGCGTTCTTCTTATTCCGCGCGTTTGACATCCTCAAACCGTGGCCAGCACGTTTCTTTGACCGAATGCACGGCGGGTGGAATATTATGCTGGATGACGTTGTCGCGGGCCTCTACGCAAATCTTCTGCTCCAGGTCGCGATAAGAATTCTTTAACGTGTCTGCTCTTCAAATCCAATCTTACTTCGGAGAATCATGAGAGCCGAAATCATCACGATCGGCGATGAGTTGCTCATCGGCCAGGTCATTAACACGAACCAGGCGTATATCGCCGAAAGGCTTAACAGTGTCGGCGTCTTTGTAGAAAGGATGACAACCGTGGGAGACAACCGGAGCGATATCCTGGCCGCATTCACCTCGGCGTGGGAGCGCTTCGACGTCGTTTGCGTTACGGGCGGATTGGGCCCCACGCACGATGACATCACCAAAAAGATCGTATGCGAATTCTTTCACACGGATCTGGTCCGGAACGAAGACGCGTTCGCAAACATTAAAGCAGTATTTGCCAAACGCCAAATCGCGTGGACGGCTTCGGCTGAAGAACAGGTCCTCGTTCCCCGCTCTTGCACTGTGCTTCGCAACAGCACCGGCACGGCCCCCGGGATGCTCTTCGAATCAAAGAGCGGCGAAAAAATAAAATACTTTGTCGTGATGCCGGGGGTTCCCTTCGAAATGAAAAGCATTATGGATGAAGAACTCATTCCTCGCTTCGCGAGAGCGAGATTTGGGACCGTTGTGCGCCATCGTACGTTGAAGACGACGGGCATTGCTGAATCTGTGCTCGCCTTGGAGCTAGGAAGCGTCGAGGAACTAGTAGGTCATGACGCCGCCACGACTCTTGCTTTCTTGCCTAATCCGCTTGGCACAAAGCTAAGGATCACCGTACGTGAGAAGAGTGCTGAGGAGGCAGAACGAAAAATCCGGAGCGCTGAGGCAAAAATTCGAGCGAAGGCTGAAAAGTACATTTACAGTGCCGATGTAATGGACCTGGAAGATGTCATCGGCTCCTTATTGACAGAGCGAAAACTAACTCTCACGGTCGCCGAGTCGTGCACTGGGGGGATGATCGCGAATAGAATTACAAACGTTTCCGGAAGCTCGAACTATTTCAACCGAGGGTTTGTCACTTATTCCAATGCCTCCAAAGTTGAGCTGCTCGGGGTCAGTCCGGATATGATCAATCAGCATGGGGCTGTAAGTCGGGAAGTTGCTCAATCGATGGCTGCGGGCGCGCGTGAACGCGCAGGCGTCGATATCGCTCTTTCTACGACGGGAATCGCGGGACCGACGGGCGGTACTCCCGAGAAACCTGTGGGCCTCGTTTGGATTGGATATGCAGATTCCCAAGGTTCACTGGCATTGAAATTTAACTTTGGAGATCACCGGCTTCGCTTCAAAGAACGCGCCTCACAAGCAGCCCTAGAGCTTCTCAGAAGGAAATTGCTGAAAATTGACCAACGATAGAGGCGCAAAAGTCGTAAGGACATTCATCGGCGTATTTCCGCCCCCGGACGCTCAAGCTTCAATTCATGGGATTCAATCGTTGCTCAAGGTCGGCGACCCCTCAGTCCGTTGGGAGAAGCAAAATAAGTTTCATATCACTTTAAAGTTCATGGGAAACCTCACTCCGGCACAAGTCGAGCATATCCGATGCCGCTTGTTAACCGCGGTTCAGTCCGTCGAACAATGCGAAGTGACGTTGGCCCGTGTCGGATGTTTTCCATCCGTCGACTCTGCGAAGATAGTCTGGATCGGTTCTGATCGTGGGGAGAATACACAGCTCTCCGAGTGTTCAACTGTTGTTGAAAGTCTCTGGGTATCCGCGGGATTTAAAAACGAGGAACGACTTTTTCATCCACACATCACGCTTGGCCGGGTGAAAGGAAAAATATCCCCTCTCTTGATTAAGAGAATTGAAAATACTACCTTTGAACCAATACAATTCCTCTGCACCGAGTTGCTCGTCATGAAAAGCGACCTCTCCCCCTCAGGTTCAGCATATTCTCAACTATGTACCATCCCATTGAAACAGTAGGAGCTTTTATGGCCGAAGAAAAAGAGTCCAAGATTCAAGCACTAAAAGTCGCGATCGAGCAGATCGAGAAGCAGCACGGCAAGGGTTCGATCATGAAGTTGGGCGAGGGTCCTATCATGAAGGTGGATTTTATATCGACCGGCTCAATCTCACTTGACGCGGCTCTCGGCATTGGCGGAATCCCAAGGGGAAGAGTCACGGAAATTTACGGACCGGAATCTTCCGGCAAGACAACCATCTGTCTTCATATAATCGCCGAAGCGCAAAAACAGGGCGGCCTCGCAGCCTTCATCGACGCGGAGCACGCACTCGACACGGCCTATGCGAAACGACTCGGTGTAGACACTAATAACCTTCTCCTATCGCAACCCGAGTTCGGCGAACAAGCCCTTGAGATTGTCGAGACGCTCGTTCGCAGCGGCGCTCTAGATGTCGTCGTCATCGATTCGGTCGCAGCGCTGACACCGCGCGCTGAGATTGAAGGTGAAATGGGAGACCCATCCATGGGAGTTCAGGCCCGACTGATGTCGCAAGCGCTCAGGAAGCTGACCGCGGCGATCAGCAAATCCAGGACTTCCGTTATTTTTACCAACCAACTTCGAATGAAGATCGGGATCATGTTCGGGAATCCCGAAACCACGACCGGCGGAAACGCGCTGAAGTTCTATGCGTCAGTCAGACTCGACGTTCGCCGCATCGAAGCTCTCAAAGATGGAAATAATGTCATCGGGAACAGGACAAAGGTTAAGGTAGTCAAAAACAAAGTGGCCCCCCCATTCCGCGAAGCCCAGTTCGACATTCTCTACAACGAAGGAATATCAAAACTCGGTGATCTCATCGACGTCGCGGTCGAACATAACATCATTGCCAAAAGCGGTTCCTGGTTTGCCTACAAAGACGACAAAATCGGACAGGGGCGCGATGCCGTCAAGGCATACCTTCTGGCCTCTCCGAAGGTTGCCGACGAAATCTTCCTTGCGGTGCGCAAAAAACTAGGGATGATCGCCGATGATGCAATCGCCCCCGCCGCAAAGCAAACTCCGGCGGCCGCGAAAGTAGCAGACCAGGCCCCCGCTAAAAAGACGACCAAATAGCAACTGCGGTTATCGCATTGCGCATTTCGAAGATAGAACGGCAAAAGAGGCGCGCGTCCAGAAGATCGGTATTTCTGGACGGTGCATTCGCGTTCGGGGCAAGCGACGATGTGCTTCTGAAGTATTCGCTCCATGAAGGGGCCGAGCTTGACCAGGAGGCGGTCGAGAATATTATCAGAGCCGAAGAGGAAGAGACGGCGAAACAGAAAGCCCTTCGGTATCTCTCCATTCGCCCCCGGAGCAAGAAGGAAATCCGCGATTACCTTTCACGAAAAGAATACGCGGGGAGCACGGCTGAGCGGATTGTCGCCAAACTGGAATCCCTCCACTTGTTGGATGATGCCGCATTTGCGCGGATGGTCTGCAGGGATATGCTGGCGAAGAAACCCGCCGGCGAGAAGTTGGTTCGCCAGAGTCTCTTCAGGAAAGGTGTACCGAAAGATCTGATAGACACGGTAGCGGCCGAATTTTTCTCGCCCGAGGCTGAACTTCTTCTGGCTGTCCAGGCGGCTGAGCGCCAGCGTCTACGGGTCGATCGCGGCTCAAAAAAGCTCGATACTGTGCAGTTCAAAAAGAAGATCCTCGACTATCTCGTGCGGCGCGGTTTTAATTTTGAAACAGCGATGAGCGCGACAAACAAGCTCTTCTCAAAATCGTCATGAGCAGAATCTTCAGAAGCCGGCAGTGGAAAGTTTTAGTCGTCACCGTTTCCATCACGGCTCCCATCTTCGCACTCTCCCTTTTCAGCCAGCTGTTCCTGCTCCTCACGCTGTCGGTCAGCCTTACCATGGTGCTCAAGCCCGTCGTTAATTACCTCGAGAACAAAGGAATTCCCCGAGCAGCGGCCATCCTGGGACTCTTTGTGCTTATGGGAGGTCTCGCCGTCTTCGGGCTCATTACGCTCTATCCGATTATTGTCTTTCAGGCGTCGAACCTGGCGGCCTCGTTTGACAGCAACCATCTCAGCACGATGATGAATAAACTCAGCGAGTCGATCTCGCGTCAGGCTCCTTTCCTGAAACCGGGCGCGGTGAACGAAAGGATAAATTTTCTTCTGACCAACGCGGCACACAGTGCCGAGAGCCTCGCGGCCGGGCTTATCGGCGTTGCCGCTTCGCTCATCATTGTGCCGTTCATAACTTTCTTTCTTCTGAATGACTACTACAAAATGCAGAAGGCGCTCATTGAAAACGTTCCGAACAAGTATTTTGAGATGGCCCTCAATGTCATTAGCAAGCTGGAAAATCAGGTCAGCAAATTCATCCGTGGCACTTGCATAGAATCGATCGTCGTCGCGGTCTTGTATACCATTTCGTATAACGTCATCGGCGTCCAATACGCAATCGTCCTCGGCATCATCGGCGGAATTATGAATATCATCCCGTTCGCTGGACCTTTCATAGGCGCTCTTCCCGCGATAGCCGTTTCTGTAGTCCAGTACGGCGATCTCTCCATGCTTATCCCGATCGCGATATCAACGATTGTGGTGCAGCAAATTGACCAGTTCTTCGTTCAGCCTACGGTCTTCAGCAAGATTATGAGCATACACCCCCTCGTTATGTTTCTTGTCATCTTGGTAGGAGGCGAATTGCTCGGCGTGATGGGGATGGTGTTGTCAATCCCCATTTACACGATCATCCACGTCACCGCGAATGAAACAAATTGGGGACTAAAGAGCTACCAGATCACTCAATGAATCCAAAAATTACCCACACAAGAGCTACAGCCGCCGCTTCGAACGATTCATTCTTAAGCAGGCGGTGGAAAGTATTCCTCGTGACGTTTTGCGTGGCGGCCCCCATTGCCGTGCTCGCGATGTTCAACCAGATCTTTCTCATCCTTGTCCTCTCCGTCGCCATAACGATGGTGCTGAATCCTGTGGTGGATTTCTTCGAACGAAAGGGAATCCCTCGTGCGGCAAGCATCATTGGAATTTACCTTGTCGTCGGCGGACTGATTGCGGCCGGGCTGATGAATCTCTATGCAGTCGTGATCCATCAGGCGCAGGGCTTTTCCTCATCGCTCGATGATGAACACGTTACGGCACTCTTTTCTCAACTCGCCGGATCGCTGTCCAAACAAATCCCTTCCCTCAAGCCGGAAGAGATCACGGCAAAATTGAACAGCGCGCTGCCGCAAGTCGCGGCAAAAGCGGAAGAGTCGCTTGAGGGGGCGCTCAATGTCGTCGGTTCCCTCATCATTGTCCCTTTCATTACGTTTTTCCTCCTCAACGATTACCACAAGATGCAAAAGGCGCTTGTTGGAAACCTTCCGAATAAATATTTCGAAATGTCGTTGAATGTTATTTATAAACTCGAGCAACAGCTGAGCCGCTATATCCGTGGCGTGTGCATTGAACTTCTCTCGGTTGGATTGCTTTATACGAGTGCGTATTCATTGCTCGGATTCCGCTATGCCGTGCTCCTTGGAATGATCTGCGGAATCTCGAATATCATCCCGATGGCGGGACCGCTCATTGCCGCTATACCCGTGATCTTCGCTTCGTTGCTGCAGTACGGCGATTTCAGGATGCTTCTTCCAATTGTGTTGACGACGTTTGTCGTCCAACAGATCGACCAGATGTTCATCCAACCGAATGTATACGGGAAGATTCTCGATATGCACCCCCTTACTATCGTGCTGACCATTCTCATCGGCAGCGAGCTGTTAGGCATCGTCGGTATGGTTCTTGCGATCCCCATTTATACTGTCATTAAGGTAACCGTACGCGAAACGAATTGGGGCCTCACCCATTATAGGATTACGCGTTAATGTCGAGCGTCGTATTCGATATCGAAACTCTTGCCTTGCCACTCGATGCTTTCGACGAGACAACCCGTGAATATTTGTTCAAATTTGCAGACACCGATGAGAAAGTCGAAGAAGCGAAACGCAACTTGAACCTTCACGCTCTCACGGCTCAGGTCATTGCCATTGCCCTCCTCAATCCTGAATCGAACATGGGAAAGGTCCTTTTTCAGTCAGACAGGAAAGAAACTTATACATCAGCCGACGGCCAGGTACAATATGTTTCAGGGAGCGAGAAAGAAATCCTCGCGGAGTTCTGGAAACTCATCCTTGCGTATCATCAATTCATTACTTTTAACGGCAGAGGCTTCGACTGCCCTTTCCTGATGGTGCGATCCGCCCTTCTGGACGTCCAGCCAAGCCGCAATCTTGTTCCATACCGGTACGATGCAAGCATTCATTGCGACTTGCTCGATCAGCTCACCTTCTATGGTGCGACGAGAAAGTTCAATCTCGATTTCTACTGCAAATCGTTCGGGATCGAGAGTCCGAAAGCTCACGGAATTACGGGACTCGACATGGGGAGACTCATGGAAGAGAAACGGTACCACGACATTGCCAACTATTGCCTCGGCGACACTCGGGCAACTGCAGAACTCTACCGTAGGTGGAGCCGCGCTCTCGATTTTGGGAAGAATAGTTCTTGACATGTGAAACTTTTTTTGATATCTTATCGTATCAAAGAATGTTGATGGATGTTATATGAGCGAAATAACCACGGCGTTAAAAGCTCTTTCAGAGGAAATCCGGATCCGCCTTTTGCTGGTCCTGATGGAAGATGAAGCATGTGTCTGCGAGCTCATGGAAACTTTTAACATGGCTCAATCGAAACTCTCGCACCACCTCATTGCATTGCGCGATGCCGGATTCGTTAAAGATGACAAGCGCGGTAAATGGAATTACTACCGGATCGACATGCAGTCCCTCGATCCGATGCGAAAAGAATTACTTTCTTCTCTCGCCTCATGGGTCGATGACCGCGCAGGAGTGGAAAAGGATCAAAAAGCGCTCGTGAGAGTAAAGACCAAGCTGCAAATTTGTTGCTGATTTTTTTTGTTTCAACGTATCAACAATTATTGATGAAAGGAACATGCCATGATTACGGATCAAGAAATCAAGGACAACGTCAAAGAGAAGTTCTCACAAATTGCCAATGGCGAGATTGAAT
>CAYYHS010000096.1:0-7828 GCA_964471785.1 uncultured Chitinophagaceae bacterium | reverse complement strand
AGATTGACTTTTCCCGCCTCTTTAAGTATATTTTAAATGCATTTCCCCCTATGACGTTATAAAAGAAAGTGAAGTTGAAATCTCATGATCGATGGGATTCTATGGGTAATTAGTTCTGATTCTTTTCAACCGGAAGAGGGAGTAGTTATTCCCTCTTTTCTTTTTTTAAGAGGAACAGATGGCTGATAAACAATATGATGTTGTTATAATAGGAGGGGGCCCCGGCGGATACATTGCCGCCATTCGCGCCGGTCAACTCGGCTTGAAGACGTTGGTTGTAGAGAAAGACAAATTGGGGGGTATCTGTCTTAATTGGGGATGTATTCCGACCAAAGCGCTCCTCAAGAATGCAGAAATTTATAACCTTCTCCGGCATGCGGATGACTTCGGCTTTTCATTCGATAACCTGAAAGCAGATTTCAGCGTTGCGGTAAAAAGAAGCCGCGATATCGCCAGCCGCTCATCAAAGGGAATCGAATTCTTGTTCAAGAAAAACAAGGTCGATTACTTACCCGGCACGGCAAAAATAGCCGCCAAGGGAGTTGTCGAGGTAACTCAGGCGGGAAAAATCGAAAAAATTAACGCGAAACATATTATTCTTGCCACTGGAGCCAGGCCCAAGACTTTTCCTTCCATCAAGATCGATGGGAAACAAGTGATTACCAGCTCGGAGGCGATGGTCCTTAGCGCGCCGCCGAAAAGCATGGTCATCATCGGCGCCGGAGCTATCGGCGTTGAGTTCGCGTACTTTTACAATGCATATGGTACTAAGGTAACAATCGTTGAAATGATGCCGAGCCTCCTCCCGATTGAAGACAGAGAAGTGACGAAGACTCTCGGACGCGTCTATGCGAAGAACGGAATCGACGTCCTGACCGAAACCAAGGTCGAGAATGTCTCAACCGGCAATGAGGTGACAGTGACCGTCAGTAACAAAGACGGGAAGAAGGATCTCAAGGCCGATATCGCTCTCGTTGCGATCGGCGTTCAGGGGAACATCGAGGGGCTCGGACTAGAGGCGCTCGGGGTCAAGACGGATCGTTCATTCATCACCGTGGACAAATTCTACAAAACGACCATCGACGGTATCTATGCGATTGGCGATGTCATCGGGCCGCCATGGTTAGCTCATGTTGCCTCTGCCGAAGGAGTCGTGTGTGTCGAGAAAATTGCAGGCAAGAATCCCCATCTAATCAATTACGACAATATTCCCGGCTGCACGTACTGCCAGCCGCAGGTTGCAAGCGTCGGTATGACGGAGGAGAAGGCTCGCGAGAAGGGTTATGAACTGAAGATAGGCCGTTTTCCTTTCCGATCTCATGGCAAGGCCCTGGCGATCAACGAGACGGAAGGTTTTGTAAAACTGATCTTTGATGCCAAGTACGGCGAACTTCTCGGCGCACACATTATCGGATCTGAAGCGACTGAAATGATCGCCGAGCTCGCGATTGCCCGCACCCTGGAAACAACACGCGAACAGATTATCCAGACGATCCACGCTCATCCGACCCTCACCGAAGGCGTGGGAGAGGCGGCGCTGGATGCGTACGGTGAAGCGCTCAATATATAGAGACAGCCTTTTTTCCTGGAATGAACACATTGCCCACGATATGAATCGACTTCTCACGGTGAATCTCGGCCGTACCCGGTATGCGGATGCCTGGGAGCTGCAGCGGAAGGTTTTCGCAGCTCGCCTCGAAGGCCGCGTGCCGGATGTTTTGCTCTTTACGGAACACGAGCCGGTGTACACTCTCGGCAAGGGGTCAGACGCGAATCATCTTCTCGCAAATGATGTTGAATTGAAGGAGAAGAAAATAGACCTGTTCAGTATCGATCGGGGGGGAGACGTCACGTTCCATGGACCCGGTCAATTGGTTGGCTATCCGATCATCGACCTTAGCGCTCACTACCAGGACATCCACCGCTATCTGCGGGATATCGAAGAAGTGTTGATACGTACCGTTGCGGACTTCGGTGTAGCCGCCTCACGGTCGGAGGGAATGACGGGCGTATGGGTGAAGAATGATAAAGTGGCGGCGATCGGTGTGAAGGTGAGCCGATGGATAACGATGCACGGCTTCGCGTTGAATGTCAACACAGATCTCTCGCACTTCGACCGGATCATTCCGTGCGGAATTTTTCATAAAGGGGTAACGTCGCTTCGAAAGATTCTCGGCGTCGAACTCACGATCGATGACGTGGCGAGATCGGTCATTCATAATTTTGAATCTGTATTCTCAGTTGCATCGCAACCAACGGTGCTCAATGAGCTTCTTTCGGGCGAACACTCCGAGAGTGCTTCTGTTGTTGATGAGAGGATTTCATGACAACAAAAAAGAATGTGTTGACTGTCCATCAGCATGACTTCGCCGCCGGCCGTGAATTGAAGAGCGTGACCCTCACGAACGCTGCGAACGGCCAGTTGACCAACGGGCAGATGATTGAGGCCTACCGGACCATGTATCTCTCGCGCTACTTTGATGAAAAATCGATGATCCTGCTAAAACAGGGGAAGATCCACTTTCACATCGGAGGGCCGGGGCATGAGGCGTGCCAGGTTGCGGCAGCGATGGCAATGAAACCCGGGTACGACTGGGCATATCCCTATTATCGCGATCTCGCTTTTGCACTGCAGTACGGCTCAACCGCCTACGAAGTTTTCCTTGAGTCGATGCATCGGCTCGGCGGTCCGAGTTCGAACGGCCGTCAAATGCCGTCGCATTACGGAAATAAATCACTCCGCATTCCGGCACAATCAAGCCCGACTGGAACACAATTTCTGCAGGCAGTCGGTACTGCGATGGGTGCCGTGAAGGACGGGTCGGATGAAGTTGTCTATGTCTCCTCGGGCGAGGGAGCAACGAGCGAAGGTGAATTCAGCGAAGCGTTGAACTGGGCTAGCCGTGCCAAATATCCGGTCGTTTTTCTGATCCAGAATAACGGGTACGCCATCTCTGTCCCGGTGAAAGACCAGATCGCCGGCTGCTCTATCGCCGAATTGACGAGCGGTTACCCGAACCTGCTCCGCTTCCATATAGACGGAACGGATTTTGCTGATTCGTATCGCGCAGCGCGCGAAGCGGTAAGTCATGCACGATCGGGACAAGGTCCGAGTTTGATCGAGGCCGACGTCGTTCGTCTCTTTCCGCATTCATCTTCGGATGATGCGAAAAAGTACCTCGTTGCCGAAGAACTCGAGCGAAACCGACGTCGCGACCCCCTCCCCAAACTTGAAAGACTGTTGCTCGACGCGGGTGTCGTCTCGGAAGCGGAGCTCGATGAACTGCGCATAGAGGCCAAGAGAGAGGTGGACGAGGCAGCCGAGAAAGCGATGGCACAACCGAGTCCAGCCGCCGAGACAGCAGAGCGCAATGTCTATTCTCCGAATATCATTGTCCGCACGGAAACCGAACTGCATGCAGCTCACGAAGCAAAGAATATTGTTCTGGTGGATGCGATCAACCATGCCCTTCACGAAGAGATGAAGTTCAATCCGAAGATGCTCGTGTATGGAGAGGACGTTGCCGGGAGCAAAGGGGGAGTCTTCACCGCGACGAAAGGATTGACCGCAGAGTTTGGTGAGGATCGCGCATTTAATTCTCAATTGGCCGAAGCAAGCATCGTTGGAACCGCCATCGGTCTGGCGATTCGCGGGTACAAGCCCGTGGTAGAGATTCAGTTCGGCGATTACATCTGGCCTTCGTTCATGCAGTTCAAGGATGAACTTGTTCAACTGAGATACAGATCGGACGGAAATTTTTCGTGTCCCGTCGTCGTGCGTGTTGCAGTGGGAGGATACATCAGAGGAGGATTGTATCACAGTCAAAGCATTGAAGGATTTTTCGCTCACATGCCGGGTCTCTGGATCGCGATGCCCTCGAACGCAGCCGATGCAAAAGGATTACTGAAGACCGCATGCCGCGAGGAGAATCCGGTGCTCTTTTGTGAACATAAAGGATTATATCGACAGGGATTTGCCTCGAGTCCGGAGCCCGATGAGAATTACCTGCTTCCCTTCGGTCTTGCGAAAATCAAAAGAGAAGGCTCCGACATTACCGTTGTCTCATGGGGAATGATGGTACAGCGGTCGCTCGAAGCGGCCAAGAAGTTGGAGACTCAGGGCGTGAGCGTAGAAGTTATCGACCTGCGCACAATTTGTCCGTGGGACAAGGAAACGGTTTTGGCCTCCGTGAAAAAGACAGGGAAGGCGCTCATCGTCCATGAAGACACGCGCACCGGCGGGTTCGGAGCTGAGATCGGTTCAGTGATCGCCGAGGAGTGCTTCCAGTGGCTGGATGGGCCCGTTACGAGAGTAGCGGCCAAGGACGCGCCGATACCGTTCGCGCCGGCGCTCGAGAATGCGATTCTGCCCCAGGAGAGCGACATCACTTCCGCGTTGGAAAAACTGGCCGCCTTCTAGGTCGGTATAGTACATTGAAATGCAGCGAGTGATTCACAGTACCTCGCTGACGAAAACATCATCGTGATCTGACTATGGCTATCGTAGACGTCGTTATGCCGCAAATGGGCGAGAGTATCGCCGAAGGGACGATTACGAAATGGTACAAAAAGGTAGGGGAGAAGATCGGCAAAGATGAGACGCTGCTCGAAATCAGTACGGACAAAGTTGATTCCGAGATCCCTTCGCCCTCAGCAGGCATTGTCGCAGAACTTCTTTTTCCAGAGCAAAAGACTGTCGACGTCCACACCGTCATCGCTCGGATCCAGACCGATATCAACGCTCCGATCGTAAAACGCGAATATTCCGCGGAGACAGTCGTGGAAACGAGAACGTCGGATATCGCCTCGCCGCAGCCGTCTTCGGCCGGGACGGAGCGGCCGACGAATGGCAGTAGTTCCGGTTCGGGTGCATTTTATTCTCCGCTGGTCCTGAATATTGCCCGCACGGAAGGAATTGCTCTCAGTGAGTTAGAGAATATTCGCGGGACGGGAGCGAACGGCCGCGTGAGTAAGAATGATCTTCTCGACTACGTCGAAAATAAGAAATCGGGGAAGACCCGATCCGCCCAGACACCGATTCCGGCGGCTGCTTCGGGGGAAGTAGAAATTGTCAAGATGGACACCATGCGGAAAGCGATCGCCGAACATATGGTGCGGAGTATCCACACTTCCGCCCACGTGGGATCGGTAACTGAAGCCGATGTCAGCAAGATCTCCGCATACCGTGAAAAGCACAAGGCCGAATTCGAGAAGAAGGAAGGATTCAAGTTAACGTATACTCCCTTCTTCGTCGATGCTGTTGTGAGAGCGCTCAAAGATTACCCCTTGGTGAACTCCTCGATCGAAGGGGACTCCATTATTCTCCGGAAGGATATAAACGTTGGAGTTGCTGTTGCGCTGGAAAATGGCTTAATTGTTCCCGTCATAAAAAACGCAGCCGCCGGAGATTTCTCCTCTCTTGCACGCGCCGTGAACGACCTTTCCAACCGCGCAAGGACCAAGAAACTTTTGCCAGACGAAGTTCATGGCGGGACATTCACCATTACGAATCCCGGAATTTTCGGTAACCTCTTCGGATTTCCGATCATCAACCAACCCCAAGTGGCAATTCTTGGCGTGGGAGCAATCAAGAAGCGTCCCGTTGTGATTGACGATGCGATTGCGATCCGTTCGATGGTCTACATCTCTATGTCGTACGACCATCGGATTATCGACGGAGCGCTGGGCGGGAAGTTCTTGCAGCGCATTGTAGAATATTTAGAGGGCTTTGAACAAGGAATTATGAAGTAAGAATTATCAACGAGTATTTTTTCTTAATTCATAATTCTTACTTCATACTTAAAAAGATGGAAACAACAATCAAAGAATCAATCACGTTTCCCCGCAAGCCCGAGTGGCTGAAAGCGCGCGTACCGGGAGGCGAAACCTATACGATGCTGCGTAACCTGATCGACAGCCGCGGGCTTCACACGGTCTGTCAGGAGGCGCGCTGTCCGAATATGGGAGAGTGCTGGAATTCGGGTACGGCTACCTTCATGATCCTGGGGGATACTTGCACGCGGAGCTGCGGGTTCTGCGCAGTGAAGACGGGCCGCGCCGAATTTCTTGACAAGGACGAGCCGCGCCGGGTTGGAGAGGCGGTCGCAACAATGAAGCTGAGACATGCCGTTATCACATCGGTCAACCGTGATGAATTGTTTGACGGCGGCGCCCAGATTTTTGCCGAAACGATCCGCGAAATTCGGGGCCGTGTGCCCGGGTGCCGCATAGAGGTACTCATCCCCGATTTTCAGGGGAGCGAAGCGGCGTTGAACATAGTCCTGGATGCGCAGCCAGATATCTTAAATCACAACACCGAGACGGTTCCGCGTCTCTACAAAACAGTGCGGCCCCAAGCACACTTCAACCGCTCGCTCGAGCTTCTCTTCCGTGCAAAGGAAAAAGGATTCCTGACAAAGTCGGGCTTGATGGTCGGGCTCGGTGAGACCATGGAAGAAGTGATCGACACGATGAGCGATCTTCGCGAGGTTCAGTGCGATATCCTGACGATCGGACAATACCTCCAGCCGACAAAGTTGCATCTGCCGGTCGAACGATATGTGCACCCTGATGAGTTCGCAAAACTGAAGCGAACCGGGCTCGAGATGGGCTTTCGGTACGTCGAATCGGGGCCTTTGGTTCGCAGCTCGTATCACGCTGCCGGGCAAGTGTAAAGTTTTTTCATTACAAGGAGAACTAATGGCAACAGCAACATTAAAGAAGGAATCTAAAGAGACAAAAGCGTTCCGTTGGAAGGACCTCGGTCTTTCGAACGCAAAAGTGCTCGAGCTATACCGGCAAATGCTTCTGATCCGTAGGTTTGAAGAACGTTCGGCTCAGGAATATGGGAAGAGCAAGATCGGAGGGTTCTGCCATCTCTACATTGGGCAGGAGGCAGTCGGAGTCGGCGCCATCGCAGCGTTGCGCGATGACGACTACATATTCTCCGCCTACCGCGATCACGGACACGCCATCGCCCGCGGGATGGATCCAAAGGGAATCATGGCTGAGTTGTTCGGCAAATTCACCGGTTGCTCCAAGGGTATGGGCGGATCGATGCACATGTTCGACGCTCAGAAAGGCTTCATGGGCGGTTACGGTATCGTCGGAGGCCATGTTCCTCTTGCGTCCGGAACTGCGTTCGCCTCGAAATATCTCGGCAGAGACTCCGTGACGATCTGCTTTTTCGGCGAAGCTGCCGCGAACCAAGGAGTATTCCACGAGACACTGAACCTGGCTGCCCTTTGGAAATTGCCTGTCGTCTTTATCTGCGAGAACAACCGTTTCGGCATGGGGACGGCGGTAGAACGATCAACTGCGGTTTGGGATATTTATCAAAAAGCGTCCGCTTATGACATGACGCGCCAATGGGTCGACGGAATGGATGTGTTGGAAATGTACCGCGTCGTAAAGGATTCCGTCGACCGCGCGCGCCGGACTAACTCTCCGACGATGCTCGAAGCACGGACGTACCGTTTCCGCGGACACTCCATGTCGGACCCGATTCACGGACACTACAGGACGAAGGAAGAAGTCGAAGAGCAGAAGAAGAGCGACCCGATACTCACGTTCGGTCATGAGCTGCTCGAGTCGAATATTCTCAGCCAGTCGGTCATTGACCAGATGGAATTAGAGATAAAGAAGACTGTCGATGAAGCGGTCGAATTTGCGGAACACAGTCCGGAACCACCTGCAGATTTTTTGTTTGAAAACGTCTACGTTTAAACTCTCATAAGGAATATTTGGTATGGCAGTTATCGCGTTTCGAGATGCTCTTAATCAAGCGATGTGCGAAGAAATGGACCGGGATCCCAACGTGGTCCTCATG
>CAYYHS010000095.1:2348-8036 GCA_964471785.1 uncultured Chitinophagaceae bacterium | reverse complement strand
TGAGTGAGGCCGCGCGCATTTTCGCTTTCACCATGTCCGGTTCCCACAAGACTTGAGTGAATAAACCGATCATCCGTGACGGATGAAGAGCGGCTTGAAGTGCGCGATCTTTATACGGGTTTATTTCTGTGCTCGAACTGTCGGGGTTTGTCAAAACAATCGTCAAGGATTGAAGATACTTCTCCTCTACGCCGGCAAAGGTTGGATAGACCGCAAAGGGCCAGGAGTCGATCAAGGCAACACCGCAAATGATGTTGATCGAAATAAGTAGTGTACCGACGAGAAAAAGCGGGCGCAACCTGTGCGTTATGTTACCCGGAAATTGGCCCAACGCCTCCTTCCCGTATGCGGTGCCAGCGTGTCGGGTCAAACGCCGGTAGAGTGGTTCAAAGTCTAAAAAAACAACGTAACATACCGCAAGGTTCCAGAAATTGATGTGGGCAATGAAGTAGACTGAAAGATGAAAAAGGAGACCGCCGATCGCCGCAAGGTTTCGCAGCCTCGGAACAAACAGAAGAAAGATGAAAACAAGTTCGAACACCATGACCCCGAGGCCGGACATTTTACAGATAAACGGGTACTGATCAATTCTGAAGGACGGCATCCAATCCAAGCGAAACCACTGGGCGTAGAGGATATCTCTCATTGTATCCCCTGTACCCCATGCAATTCCGCCAATAACAAATTTCCAGAAGCCGGCAAAGAAATATATAATCCCCATCAATATCATCACAAACCGGAGGGGAAGAAGATATTCCCTGGATTGCACTTGGGGGAATCCGTTGCGCCCTCTTCTTTTCCGGATGAGTGAATCGATAGAGAGGGCGTCTCCGCACCGACTCGCGGCCAAGAGCACGGCGAACCAGAGGAGGTGGTGATAATGATCGATCTTCCCAAAAAATTGAGGAATGCCGAGAACATAGAGTCCGAGGATCGCAACAAGTGCGGCTGATGTTCTGGAAAAGAAGCCGACGATTCCGCAAATACAGACAAAAAGAAACAGCCAAGAGACAATGACAGACAATCCTGGATTTATCGGCAAAACCGCGAGCAGCCAGCTCAACCCAAATGGGGCTACCCTCAATTCTGCCGGAAATCCGCTGTATTGAACGACGAGCGGAATGTCGGCATAGAACAAGATCGCCGTAAAAAGGACGATGCGAAACCCGGCGAGGTTGACCGGATGAGTAACCTGGGAAAAAAACTGTTTGATGTTTGACATTCCGTACCGCAGTGCGGCAAGGACCAGCAGCTGCAGTACAATGACAAGCCCGAGTAGTCGGGGCACAACGGGTCTGCCGTTGCGCAGAAAATAATCCAACGTTCTTTCTGCAGGATCAATGCTTTTGTGAATGCCGACATATCTATTCACGAGGGCCAACGACTCGCCGTTGAACGCCGATTCGATAACCCGGTCGGCGTTCAACTCCCACCACACCCATCCCACAATTGAGAGGATGATGATGAGAAGTGAAATTATGGTTGCTGATTTTCGGAGAGTCATCGGATGATATCAGTGTTGCTGCTTCGTAGCGCCAATCGGCATCCTGGCGGACAATCAATATATGGAGAAGTAACCATTTTTCCATAAACAAAAAACCCCGCTATGGCGGGGTTCATTCGACGAAATCACGCATAGTCATTTTTTCGATAACACATATTCGTGTATCGCAACGGCAGCTTTTTTTCCCGCACCCATCGCCTTGATAACCGTTGCCGCGCCGATCACAATGTCCCCTCCGGCCCAAACTCCTTCGCGCGAAGTTTTTCCGGTCTCGTCTGCAATGATGTTGCCATATTTGTTGGAGGCAAGTCCGGGCGTAGTTTTGTTGATGAGGGGATTAGAGCCGTTGCCAGTTGCGACGATAGCCGCTTCAACCTCCAGCGTGAATTCACTGCCGGCTACCGGAACGGGCTTGCGTCTTCCGGACGCATCCGGTTCACCCAGATCCATCTTCTGGCATTCCATGCCGTTGAGCCATCCATTGGCTCCAAGAAACCGCGTCGGGTTTGTGAGAAGAAGAAATTCAATTCCTTCTTGTTCGCCATGGTGGATCTCTTCTTTTCGCGCAGGCATTTCGACCTGCGAGCGACGATAAATGATGTACACTTTTTCCGTCCACGGAAGCCGCCGCGCAGTGCGCGCTGCATCCATTGCCGTATTTCCGCCGCCGATGACAGCGACGTGCTTCGCCATTGGAACTGGCGTGTCAGCATGATTCGGGAACTCAAACCCTTTCATAAGGTTGACGCGCGTCAAAAATTCGTTGGCGGAATAGACCCCGTTCAGGTTTTCACCCGGTATTCCCATAAAATATGGAAGGCCGGCTCCCGTCCCGATAAACACCGCGTCGAAACTGTCTTCGCTCATTAATTCATCGATCGTCCGGGTCATCCCGACGACAAAATCGCACTCTATACGGACACCGATCTTTTTAAGGTAGTCTACTTCCGCATCGACAATTTGTTTAGGCAGACGGAACTCCGGAATTCCGTAGACGAGCACTCCGCCGGGTTTGTGCAATGCTTCGAAGATCGTTACAGCGTGGCCTAATTTTGCCAGATCGCCCGCACATGTCAGTCCTGCCGGACCGGCGCCAATGACGGCAATCTTCTTTCCTGTTGAAGGAGGAAGGGTTGGCAGCGAGACCTTGCCCGATGCGCGCTCCCAGTCTGCAACGAACCGCTCAAGTCTGCCGATCGCGATAGGTTCTACTTTTGCGCCGATCGTGCAAACCGCTTCACATTGTTCTTCCTGTGGACAAACGCGGCCGCATACCGCCGGAAGAGCATTCGTCTCTTTCAGTTTCTGTGCGGCAAGTTCAAAATTTCCCAGCGCAACATGAAAGATGAACTGAGGAATCTTCACGTTCACCGGACAGCCTTCCATGCACTTTGGATTCTTGCACTGGATGCATCGCTCTGCTTCTTCCACGGCCATCTGCGGCGTATAACCAAGCGGAACTTCAAGAAAGTTTTGCGCTCGTGCAAGCGGGTCCTGTTCCGGCATCGGGTGACGGGGAATCTTCATCCTCTCCTTGTTCGTCAGCTTCTTTCGCTCATTTGCTGGCGGGTTCGACGGATCGATCATGATATGGTGAGTCAGTTCTTCCAATGGTTACGCTTCAACCTTCATAGTTCCTAATTCTGAATTCATGCTTACCAAGCAGCCGTTTCGCGATGCTCCTGCGCCTGGCATATCTTGTCGAAAATTTCCATCGAAATCTTTTCCTGCGGCGAATACATTTTTTGCCGTGCAGTCAAGAGCGGAAAGTCGACCATATGCCCGTCAAACTCTGGACCATCGACGCATGCGAACTTCATTTTGTCCCCGACAATAACACGGCAGGCACCGCACATTCCTGTTCCATCCATCATAATGGGGTTGAGACTGACGAGTGTCTGAACGCCGTACGGTTTTGTAAGATCGCTCACGGCCTTCATCATCACGACGGGTCCGATCGCGAGCACGACATCCATTGGTTCCTTATTCTCTAACATCGATTTTAATATCGTGGTGACGAAACCTTTTGTTCCGTAACTGCCGTCGTCCGTTGCGATCCGCACTTCATCCGAGATCGCACGCATCTCGTCTTCCATTATCAACAATTCTTTTGAGCGGGATCCGATGATGGAGATTGTCCTGTTGCCGATCTGTTTATGCGCCCGCACGATCGGGTGAATCGCAGCGATCCCGAAGCCTCCTCCAATGGCGACGAATGTTTTTCCTTTTTCAACATGGCTTGGAATTCCGAACGGCCCGACAACATCCAGTAATGAATCACCCGCTTTCAACATGCTCATCATCGTCGTTGTCTTCCCGACCGCCTGAACATACAGTGTGATCGTCCCCCGCACCGTATCCCAATCCGCAAGCGTAATCGGAATTCTCTCGCCGTCTTCGTAGAGCCGGAGAATCACAAATTGTCCCGCCCGCGCTTTCTTGACGACAGCCGGCGCTTGGATGACATAGCGATAAACTTTAGCTGCGAGATCGTTCTTTTCCAGTATAAGAAACACTCTTGCTCCGTTGAAATAGGTTGCCGACCCCCTTTAATCCAACTTATGTGCCACTTCTTTGATACTGAAATTGGGGGTGTATTTATAGAGTAATTACTTCAGAATTGGGAAAGGGGTGAGGGATGTTTCCAGAAATGGGAATGAAGCTGCTTCTAAAATGGATGTTCTTTTGTGTACCAATCTTTCGTCATATCCATCCACATGAATAACCCACGCCACTTACCGAACGGTGCATAGTGTTTCACAATCGAAGAGTCTTTGACAGTTCTTCCTTTTCCAAAAATTTCGTAGAACTTGGTGCGAGCCCACGAATCCAACCCCAGGTAATCATAGCGGCCGAGAAGTTTCAAAATGTTTCCGGCAGCATACTCGCCAACTCCTTTTACGGTCCGCACATTTGCAAACAATTCCTCGGCAGACAATTCCGATGTTCGCCACTGCTCGATCTCAAGCGCTCCGTTCGCGATCTTCCGTGAGAGCTCCAGCAGGTAGGGGGCGCGATATCCGCACCGAATTTCTTTCCGGAGGTAGCCTTCCGAACACGATGCTATTGCTTCGGGGGAAGGAAATGTTTTGACTCCCTCACGAACACGTTCGCCGAGTTTTGTGACAAACGCGTTGACCATTATTTCCGTCAGCGCCCAGCTGCAGTTTGTCGTGCAAATCATTTTCACAACGTCCTCAAAGACACTCGGACATCGCAAAAGCCTTCCTGCCCCCCGGTTGACAACCCAGCGGTACCGGGGATACCGTTTTGCCTCGGCATAAAATGAGTCTAATGATTCATCGAGCCGAAGTACTGATGCAATGGAGGCGGAGATGCCGGCGATGCGCTCCGGAGAAACGTTGATTTCATCTTCCAGCGAGTAGGTAATCTTCCCCTTTGCCTCTCGGAGTGTAATGTGGTGCATTCCGTTGTGGCCATCCGGAACGACAAGGCGTAGCGTGGGTTCATCTTTGTTAATGCTGAATGGCGGAAGCGCACACCATCCATGACTGTAAACGCTTGCCCAGAGGTTAAACCGAGGTGGGGTGTGAATCGTAAAACTTGCCGGAGGAAAAAGTCGTTTTGATTTCAATTTTTAATTTTGCATTATTTCGTCGATCTGAAAGGACTTCTATGAATCAACGTTGGATTTCATTTCTTCGCATTGTCGTCGGACTCTTTTTTCTAGGGCAGGGAATCAACAAACTGGATTGGTATGCGACCTCGGAATTTCTCCGAACCAGCGTCGACCGCTACGCTCAAAACGCCCCGACCGTAACCGCCTGGTACCAAAACCATGTGGCGTATCCTGGCATTGAAGTGTGGACGAGAATGATTCCGACCGGGGAAATGCTCATCGGCGTTGCGCTGATCCTCGGGCTCTTGACGCTCCCCACATTGATCATCGCACTGGCGCTCGTCATCAATTATCTCCTTGCAAACGGAACTCTTTTCTCGATAAGCCTAATATCGAATCCGTTCGGGCTGCTGCTGCTTTCGAGCCTTGTCGTCCTTATCGCATCCAAAGCCGGCAGCACATTTGCGCTCGACTCCCGAGTAAGGAAGAAGGCGCCGAAAAGCAAGTCATAGCTTCTTGCCGGTACCGCCGACTCAGCGGGAGAGTTTGTTTAATACTCCCCGTACCAAAAATCATCGGACGATTCAAATTTTTCCGACAGGTA
>CAYYHS010000095.1:0-2248 GCA_964471785.1 uncultured Chitinophagaceae bacterium | reverse complement strand
TTTAATACTCCCCGTACCAAAAATCATCGGACGATTCAAATTTTTCCGACAGGTATTTTTGAGCTTCGAAAAGCGCGATGCCGTAGGGCGCCGGCTTTCGCTCCGCAAGTGTCACGCAAAGTTTGTAAAGATCTATCGCTTCATCGCGCTTCCCCTCCATCTCGAGAACATTTCCTAGTCGCACTAAGCTGAGGACCGAATACAGATCCGTCGGATCGCTCGCTTCGAGCGCAGATGCGCGCCTGAAATATTCTTCGGCCTTCACAAGATCGCCCTTGAGAACCGAAAGTTTCCCAAGTGAAAACAATGCGAGATTGTTCCAGCCGGTAAGATTGTTCGGATCCAGCTGCAATAGAATTGATGCTTCACGCTCGGAACTTACCAGGTCGTGGTCAAAAACTCGAAAGCTAATAGCGGTGCGTGCGTGAGCGAGAAGACGCAGCCGCGGCACCCAGCGCAGCAAGCGGTAGTTCGGATCAAGCTCGCCCCGCACCGGAAGGAAGGGGAGAATGAACTCGAATTTTTGATCCTGGCTTGAAACGAATACCCGCTTGGTGATGGAACGAACATTATTGGAATAAACGATATCAACCGGTATCGTAAAGAAATCACCGCGCTGACTAATCGTCGCTTTTACCGAGTAGTTTCCCCTGATCGTTTCGGCAATCTCCGTCGACAGGACCAGCTCCGGGAAGCTCGTTTGATTGAGCCACTGAGCAAAAAACCAGTCGAGGGACGAGCCGTATGCCCATTCGCAAAGCCGTTCAAACGATAGGACGCTCACCGGCACACGATCACTGCTTCTGACTATTGAATCCACCACAGCCTTGAATGCATCTTCCCCCATCACGTATTCAAGCATCAGAAAAACGTAAGCCCCTTTATTGAAGATCGCCTTCTCGTCCTTCCCGGAGTTCAATCCATGACCAAGCGATTGTGATGGATAGAAATTGAGAGTTCTTGAAAGAAGTTCCAGGCGAATATGCCGCTGCATCTCCGGATCGTCCAGCGCGCTCCCGAGGAAGAATTTCGTGGCAAGATACTTGGACCACCCTGCACGCAGCCAAAGCGACGAATCTGTGAAAGCGATGTCGAAATTCTCGGCAAGTTCATACACCCACCGGCTCATTTCACTGGATAGCAACACCGATGTGTCGTAGACGGCAAAGCTAACCGAATTTCTTCCGACAATAATTCCGTCTTGTTTGTACCACGCAGCATAACCGTCATCCGTGCCTATCATCACCAGACTAACGGCGGCGCGATGTTGCTCGGTCGCACCTGAATAGAATGCATACGCATTTCGAAGCTGACGAACCACGTCAACAGCCAGGCTCGCGGAGAAACGGGCTGGATCATAGTAGAGTGAAATATGGGATGTGCTGTCCGCCCCTTCGATCACTTTTTGTGAAAAGTCTTTCGATGCACAGAGCACAAAGCACGAGGCGAGGTTCGCCGGTTTGCTTTGTGCAAAGGTCCATGTGGTATTCGCCCCTGAGGAGTGCGACGAATCCGGCTCCATGTTGGAAACGACATTGAATTCGTTGGAGAGAGTCGCTTCAAGAACAACCGGTGCCGTCTGATCCTCGAGCGGGGCGGTTGATGGCGCCAGGACCGGCCACCACCGATCGCCTGCGCCCGGAAGCAGTGCGATCTCGCGCTCGCCGATAAATGAAGGGAGTGCTGAAAGGGTATCGTAATTCTGTTCATACGAGAGTTTTATGAAAAGCATATCTCCCCGTTTGAATGAATCGGGAATGGAGAGTGAGACTTCTTTCTTCGTCTTCTCCGTTCCCTGTAATTCTTCAACCGATCCGATCTTCTTGTTGGATGTGTCGCGCACCCTCATCAACGAAGCGGAGGAGCCAAGCTCAAAGCGGAGAGAGGAAACCGAATCCTTCATAAGGTGAAGCTGAACCAGCGCTTCTCCCCGAAGGAGGTGGCGTCCTTCATCGATGGCGACGTGCAAGGTGTAGTGATCGATTGCGACGAGCGCGCCGGAAGAATCAGCCTGAGCGTGAGAAAGCGAGGAAAAGCCACAGAGAAGGGTAAAAGAAACGTATGCAGTGCGAATGTTCATTCAATTCGGGGAAAGAATGCCCGAGCGTCGATGTGCATATGTCAGAACTCGAGCGGATGGTCAATGTCCATTTCGATCGTCAGAGCGGTATTTGCGTAGACGATTCTACGGCTGCTCTCGGAAATTTGAATCGTCCAGTTTCCATTTTCATTTTTGACCGCGCTCCCA
>CAYYHS010000094.1:0-8042 GCA_964471785.1 uncultured Chitinophagaceae bacterium | reverse complement strand
GACGGCAGCAAACCTCGCATCCGCAAGGTCACAGATCCGACACTCGATTATTATCCCGCTCCTGCTGATAAATCAACCGGCGCTGCGATTGTCATTTGTCCCGGAGGAGGCTATGGCCTTCTGGCAATCGATCACGAAGGAACGCTCGTTGCAGAATGGTTGAACAAACTGGGGATTGCTGCTTTTGTTCTCACATACCGTTTGCCGAGCGATGAGATTATGGTAAACAAGAGCATCGGGCCGTTGCAGGATGCACAGGAGGCGATCCGCATTGTAAGGCGGCATGCAAAGGAATGGAACATCGATCCGCATAAAATCGGTATCATGGGCTTCTCTGCTGGAGGCCACCTCGCCGCAACCGCCTCTACGCATTTCGCCGACAGAGTCTACGAGTCTGCCGACACCACCAGCGCGAGGCCCGATTTTTCAGTTCTCATTTACCCGGTTATTTCCATGGATAGCACCATCACACACCGAGGCTCTAGAGAAAACCTCCTTGGCCTTAGCCCATCCGATGAAGAAGTGCGAAATTTTTCCGCCGATGAATCCGTCACAAAGGATACGCCTCCCGCGTTTCTGGTTCATGCGGCGGATGACAATACCGTTCCGATTCAGAACAGCATAAACTACCTGCTGGCGCTCAAAAGAGCAGGGGTGCCATGCGAATTACATCTTTATGAATCCGGAGGCCACGGGTTTGGGCTCGGCGGCGGCGTTGGAACAAAAGCCACGTGGCCGGAAGCATTCAAGAGTTGGTTACAGGTGCGGAAACTTTTGTAACACTCGACATTCTGGCTATAACTCCGTCGTTCCTCATGTTTCGCAGCACCCAGTATCTCCTTCGAAGGGTTAGATCCGCCACGCCTCGTTTCAATAGCAAGTGCGTGTAGTTCTGACGTGACGCCTCTTTGACATCTTCGAACCCTCGTTTGATCGGGAAGACGTGTTCCCTTTACACGCATCTTTCCCCGTGACTAAAAGAAATAAAAATCCTATCTTGGTGGTGATCAAATCCGACAATACACCGCGGTGTAACCGACTGCAAGGGCTCACGAACTTTACCTCCTCATGATTGATCGGCAACAGGAGGATACGTCGGCAGGGTTCACAGCGATCGTCACGCACGCCAGAAAACCTTTTTGAAGATTGTTCATGAAATACCTCATGTATTTGTGGGGAGTAGTATACTTGAGCGCATCCGTGTCGCACGCTGCGATCGGAACTGATTCAATGACTGTTACGGCTGGAGGAGATGTCACTCAAAAAAGGGATGGGGTTGTTGGAAATTTTCTTGCAGATGAAGCTGCTATTTGGACCTCGCCGCTGCATATGGATGGAGATGATGCTTTGCTCTGGGGCGGAGTTGTCGTTACAACAGCAGCTCTGATTACCATCGACCAACCCGTTGCCCGGACAACATACAAATTCCGAGACAACGACAGATGGGTACAAACAGTCAGTCCTATATTGACACAGTTCGGTCAGTTTTATGTTCCGTACGGTATCGTGGCTGCCTACTGCCTGGAAGGTATTGCATTAAACGACAATACTTCGGTCGATACCGGACTTCTCGCACTTCAGGCGATGATTCATTCCGGCATTGTCGTTCAAGTGATAAAACATATTTCCGGTAGAAGTCGTCCCTTTGTGACGTTCGACCGGGACAAGTGGTACGGACCGAGAATGATGTTCCAGATTCACCCTCCAAGGGGTTATTCGCCATATGATTCATTCCCGTCTGGCCATACGATTACCGCATTCACACTGGCAACTGTTATCGCGGGGCGTGAAAAGCCATGGGTCGGCATCGTTGCCTATTCGTGTGCAGGCTTGTGCGGGCTTTCCCGCTTGACGCAGCACGATCATTGGCTCTCTGATGTGTTTGTCGGAGGAGCTCTCGGCGTGGCGATAGGGAAGCTTGAATTGAGCAGGCATGATCAGCCACTTGCGATCTATCCCTCCATCGGAACCCGTTCAGCTTCGCTGACGTTTGAAGTCAACAGGTGATAGCGGATGGCGGGGTATAAAACGTTCCCGCTCAAATCTGCGTAGGAATGAAAAAGTCAAAATGCAAAGGTCAAAGTTACAATTCAAAGTTTCAAATGAAATAACTTCGGACGGTATTTTCATTTTGCATTATTCCCTGTAATTTTTCCCTTTGCATTTTGAAAAGCATCAACAAACTCAAGAATAGATGATTCAGCACATCGGAGTATTTCTTGTCGGCATCGTCGTCGGGTTTCTCGGGGGATTATTCGGAAAAGGCGGCAGCGCCATTGCCACACCGATGTTAAGTCTCATCGGCATACCGGGGTTTGCAGCGGTCACCGCTCCGCTGCCGGCGACCGTGCCAGGTTTGTTGATCGCTTCCGTCGAATACTGGAAATCGGACCTCTTCGATTGGCAAATCATCTGGTGGAGCGTGGCCGCGGGAGTGCCTTCGACCATTATCGGATCGTGCCTCACGGTGTACACGGGCGCATCTCCTCTTCTCATCGTTACCGGCCTCATGGTCTTAGCATTTGGAGTGACATTTCTCGTTTCTCCAAAAGAAAAATCTGCCGATGCTCCTCCGGAATCAACGATTCGGCCGCCAAACTGGCGCGCCCGATTGTTACTCGTTGCCGTCGGCGCAGGGCTCATTTCAGGACTTCTGGCAAACTCGGGAGGATTCCTCCTTGCGCCGAGCTATGCAAGGTTTCTGCGGCTGCCCCTTAAGAAGGCGTTCGCTTGTTCGCTGGCCGCCTCCATGTTCCTGGCACTTCCCGGAACCGTTGTCCATGCGTGGCTGGGACATATCGAATGGACCGTCACCGCCTTCCTAGCGCTCGGTTCGGTTCCCTTGTCGTATCTGGGAGCGAGACTTGCCCTTGGGACGAAAGCAAGCCGTCTTGAGCGGTGGTACGGTCTTGCCTTGAGCGCCCTCGGCATCTTTTTCCTTGTTCATTTGTGAGTTTTAGTTCTGTTCGGAGGCGGTCACGTGCGCATTCAATTCCATATCGTCATCCGATCATGCACCCATAACCTATTCCCCATGTTTTCTTAATTGCCTCTCGGGTTCGTTTTCAATATCTTCAAAAGCCACTTAATTCATTCCGCATGATTCCGATCCGTACGCACATAAGTCTTTGTCGTTCGATCAAACAAGCGTCATGGGCGGTTAATGATTGGATAGGCAAGAAACTTCCATCTTCGTTTTAGGCAGATCGAACTATGCCGTCACCAGCATTGAATAACGTAGTCTCACGAATAACGACTCCGCTGAAGAAACCGGCAGCCGCCATTCATGTCTCTCCGCAGCTCATTGAGGCCGCTCGCGCAGAAACTGCCGAATTACTGGCCAAACTCGGCAGCTCACTGCAAGGATTGTCGGAGACTCAAGTCGAATCTCTGCGAGAGATCCATGGGCCGAACGAAGTCGCCCAGGAGGTAAAACACGGCTGGCTCTGGCGCTTAATGATCTCTTTGCGCAATCCCCTTGTCATTCTTCTGAGCGCGCTTGCCGCAATCTCGTTTGCAACAGGGGATGTCAGAGCTGGAACGGTGATGTGTCTGATGGTTGTGCTTGGAGTTCTTCTGAAATTCATTCAGGAAACACGTGCAGACGCCGCCGCGGCGCAATTGAAGGCAATGATTAAGGTAACCGCGACCGTTATCCGGGACGGTCAGCCTGCGGAGGTGCCGCTCAAGGATATTGTGCCGGGCGATCTTGTAAAACTTTCTGCGGGTGATATGATTCCGGCCGACCTCCGGGTAATCTCATCTAAAGATTTGTTCGTTATTCAGGCAAGTCTCACGGGGGAATCGCTGCCGATAGAAAAATTTGATGCGCGGGATTCCCGCGACAACGTTTCACCGCTGGAGCTCTCCAACGTCTGTTACCTCGGCACAAGCGTGGAGAGCGGCACGGCGATGGCCGTTGCCGCAGCGACCGGAAAGAGTACGTATTTTGGAAGTATGGCCGGGAGCATCACCGGGCCGCAGATCGAAACGAGCTTCGACAAAGGCATCAAACGCTTCACGTGGCTCATGATTCGATTTATGGCGGTCATGGTGCCGCTTGTCTTTGTCATCAATGGGTTCACGAAAGGAAACTGGGGCGAAGCATTTTTCTTTGCGCTGGCCGTCGCCGTCGGCTTGACGCCCGAAATGCTGCCGATGATTGTGTCGGTAAGTCTCTCACGAGGCGCAATCCTGATGTCGCGGAAGAAAGTTATTGTCAAACGGCTTAACTCCATCCAGAATTTCGGCGCGATGGATGTACTCTGCACGGACAAGACCGGAACGCTCACGATCGATCATGTCGTCCTTGAGCACCACTGTGATGTCGTCGGAAAGGAAGACGATGCGGTTCTCCGGGACGCCTACCTTATCAGTCACTTTCAAACCGGCCTCAAGAATGTTCTTGATCGCGCAATCCTTGACCACCGTAAAGATGTGCACACACAGCACAGTGTCGACGAGTACAAGAAAGTAGATGAGATCCCGTTCGACTTCTCGCGACGCATGATGTCCGTCGTTGTTGAAACTCCCGATGCCATTCCTCGCCTGCTGACGAAGGGTGCACCCGAAGAACTTTTTGCGCGCTGCACGCGCTTTGAGTTGGAGGATGAACTTCTCCCGATGGATCCGGTTCTTATCCAGGACCTGCGTGATGAATACGAGCGATTAAGCTCCGAAGGATTTCGAGTTCTCGCTGTGGCGTACAAAGACCTTGAGCGCAAGGCCGCATACTCCAAGGAGGACGAGAAGGATCTCGTGCTTCGAGGGTACGTCGCTTTTTTGGATCCACCCAAGGAAAGTGCCGGACCTGCAATCGCTGCGCTGCAAAAACACGGCGTCTCCGTCAAGATCCTGACTGGAGACAACGATCTCGTGAGCAAGAAAGTGTGTCACGAAGTGGGCCTGCCGACCGATCGCATCGTGCTTGGCACCGATATTGAAAAAATGTCGGACGCGGAGCTCCTTGTATCCGCGAGAACTGCTACCGTGTTTGCCAGATTGTCTCCCGCTCACAAGCAGCGCATTATCCAAGTCCTCCGGGCGAACGGACATGTCGTCGGTTTTATGGGCGACGGCATCAACGATGCTCCGGCGCTGCGCGCTGCGGACGTCGGTATTTCGGTCGACACCGCGGTCGATATTGCAAAAGAATCCGCTGATGTTATCCTGCTGGAAAAAAGCCTGATGGTGCTGGAAGAAGGAGTGCTCGAAGGGCGGAAGGTGTTTGCGAACATCGTCAAGTATGTGAGGATGGGAGCGAGCTCTAATTTCGGGAACATGTTCAGTGTGCTTGGGGCGAGCGCGTTTCTTCCTTATGTCCCCATGCTGCCAATTCAGGTGCTTTCCAACAACCTGCTCTATGATTTCTCGCAGGTTCCCATTCCCACAGACAACGTCGATCCGGAACAAATTCTTAAGCCGCGTCCATGGTCGATGGATGAGATCACGAGGTTCATTCTATTCATCGGGCCAATCAGTTCGATCTTTGATTACACCACGTATTTTGTCATGTTGTATGTCTTTAATTGTTGGGACCCATCGCGATCCTCGCTCTTCCAGACCGGATGGTTTGTCGAGTCATTGATGACACAGACTCTGATAATCCATATCATCCGCACCAATAAGATTCCGTTTCTCCAGAGCAAGCCAAGCGTTCCCCTCGTCCTCACATCGGCGATCATCATCATGGTCGGGATGTGGCTTCCGAATTCGGTCCTGGCACCGTCGCTAGGTTTCACGGCGCTGCCGACTCTCTACTGGCCGATTCTATTGCTCACCCTTCTTTGCTACATTACACTTACTCAAGGTGTGAAGACGATTTTGCTAAGAAAGAACTGGATTTAAGCAGAGCTTATGCGCCGGTTGAGCCGTTCCGAAGCCTTGTAATTGAACATCGGAATGCGACAAACGAAGAGAGAGAATTCCTATCGTTGATCCATATCTGGAAAACGCCAGTTCTGTTTCGCTCCTACGGAACTTTCACTAGATGCCAGTTGTCCGCCCACAGATATTCCATCCCTCCGGGACTTAGAGTTTACAGGCTCTCTAGAGTACGGGAGAAAACAGAGCTCCGAGAGGACCGAAAAATTTGTACCCTACAAATATTCCTTGCCTCCGGGACTCAGAGTTTATTGGCCCTCTAAAGATCATAGCAGAAAACGAAGCTCCGATAGGAGCGAAATATTTGTAGTATTGTGTGAGCCTCAGTCATTTAGCCCGTCAGGGGCGGCATCCCCAAAGGGGCTAGTGATTTTCGTTACATCACTGATTAATCACTTCTAACTTCATCCAGGTACCTCATTGAGCGATACCCAAATTATATTTTCGATGGTCGGAGTGGGAAAAATCCACCCACCCAAGAAACAAGTTCTCAAAGATATTTACCTCTCTTTTTTTTATGGAGCGAAGATCGGCGTTCTTGGCCTCAACGGTGCGGGAAAAAGTACCCTCCTTCGGATTATCGCAGGCATAGACAAAGATTACATCGGAGAAATTACATCACAGAAAGGAATATCGTTCGGCTACCTTCCCCAGGAGCCCGAATTGGATCCCTCAAAAACGGTGAAGGAGATTGTCGAGGAGGGGGCGCATGAAATTGTCGCACTCATCAAAGAGTACGAAGCGGTGACGGCGAAGTTCGGCGATCCGGACGCCGACATCGATAAACTGCTTGAGAAGCAGGGGAACCTTCAGGAAAAGATCGACCACCTCAACGCATGGGATATCGACAGCAAACTTGAACAGGCGATGGACGCGCTCCGTTGTCCTCCGGGCGAAACGTCGGTTAAGGTTTTGTCGGGCGGCGAGCGACGCCGCGTGGCGCTCTGCCGCTTGTTGCTCCAGGAGCCCGATGTCTTGCTGCTCGATGAACCGACGAATCACCTCGATGCTGAATCGGTCGCCTGGTTGGAGCACCACCTCGCGCAATATCCGGGGACGGTCCTCGCAGTAACTCACGACCGCTACTTCCTCGACAATGTTGCGGGCTGGATTCTTGAGTTAGATCGTGGCGAGGGAATTCCTTTCAAGGGCAACTATTCATCCTGGCTGGAACAGAAGCAGCAGCGGCTGGCTCTCGAGGAAAAGCAGGAATCAAAGCGACAAAAGTCCCTTAAAGAAGAGCTCGAGTGGGTGCGGATGAATCCGAAGGGCCGGCATGCAAAGAGCAAGGCACGCATTGCTGCTTATGAAAAGATGTTTGCGGACGAATCGGAAAAACGGGATGATGAAATGGAGATTTATATTCCTCCCGGTCCCCGCCTCGGTGACGTCGCAATCGAAGCGTCTCATGTATCGAAAGCGTATGGAGACAATATTCTTTGCGAGGATATGAGTTTCACCCTGCCGCCGGGGGGCATTATTGGCATCATCGGAGCAAACGGGGCCGGAAAGACGACCTTGTTCCGGATGATCACCGGACGCGAGAAAGCCGACAGCGGCGAGATCAAGATCGGAGAGACCGCAAAGATATCGTACGTTGATCAGGGGCGACCGTTGGATCCCGAAAAAACGATCTGGCAGGAAATCTCGGGGGGTGAGGACGTTCTGAAGCTTGGAAACCGCGACGTCCCATCGAGGGCGTACGTTGCCCGGTTCAACTTCAGCGGAAGCGACCAGCAAAAGAAGACAGGGGAGCTTTCCGGCGGGGAGCGGAACCGGGTCCATCTCGCGAAAGTTTTGAAGGAAGGGGCAAACATCCTTCTCCTGGACGAACCGACGAACGACCTCGATGTTAATACCCTTCGGGCGCTCGAAGAGGCGCTCATGAATTTTGCAGGATGCGCCGTTGTGATCTCGCACGATCGGTGGTTTCTCGACCGCATCGCAACACACATCCTTGCATTCGAGGGAGAAAGCAAAGTAGTCTGGTTCGATGGAAATTATTCAGAGTATGAGGAGAATCGAAAGAAACGCCTCGGCATCGCGGCCGATCAGCCGCACAGAATTCGATACAAAAGATTGACGCGGGAACAGTGAACAATTATCAATCAACAATGAACAATCAATAGTAAACAGCATTGCGGCATAAAACTAAGCAC
>CAYYHS010000093.1:0-8053 GCA_964471785.1 uncultured Chitinophagaceae bacterium | reverse complement strand
CTCATGAGGATCTCTTTCTGATTCTCTGTGTTTCGGTCGACCCTCGCCAGCGAGAAATCCCATCAATAAGCACTGTCATCGATGCCGCGGCCTGGTTTGAACGTGAGATGAAGGACTGGTACGGCATCGTAGCTTTTCCGAACGTCCGAAATCACGCAACCCATCCGGATTGGCCTGAAGACGTCTACCCAATGCTCAAGGATTTCGACGGCGCCGGACAAGTTCCCCGGGTGAAGGGTGCCTTCGACTTCAGACACGTAGAAGGGGAGGGTGTCTTCGAGATTCCGGTCGGTCCAGTGCACGCCGGCATTATTGAACCAGGGCACTTCCGATTCACGGTCGCCGGAGAGCCGATCATCAATCTCGATATCAAGTTGTTTTATACGCACAAGGGAACCGAAAAGATCGCCGAAGGAATGACGCCCCGCCGCGCCGTATTTCTGGCGGAGCGGATATCCGGAGATTCATCATTCGCACACGCTCTGGCTTTCTGCCATGCGGTCGAACGGCTCAGCGGAATAGAAGTTCCGCAGCGGGCTCTCGTCATCAGAACACTCCTTCTCGAACTCGAGCGTCTGTACAATCACATGGGGGATACCGGTGCGCTATTGCTTGACGTTGGATTCGCGGTAGGGGCGCAATGGGCGTTTCGCCTTAAGGAGCGGATGCTACAACTTAACGAGGTGCTCACGGGAAGCCGGCTGTTAAGAGGGATGGCTGCAATCGGCGGCGTGCGACGACCGATCGAGGAGACAGTGCACAAACGCGAGGTTCTTTACCGGTCGCTCGACGAAGTGAGCAAAGAGTACGCGCGTCTCATTGACCTCGTGATGTCGACCGCATCTGTCCTTGATCGATTTGAAACGACCGGAAAATTAAAAAAGAAGAATGCTTCGCGCTTGGGTATGGTAGGATTCGCAGCTCGAGCCTCCGGTGTCAATCGCGACCTTCGCCGAGATCACCCGCATTGCGCATATCCGTATCTGAAGCTGGAGGTGCCCGTCCATTCAGAAGGAGATGTCCTCGCACGATTCAATATTCGAGCGGAGGAGGTCCGGCAGTCGTTCACGCTGATCGATCAGCTTCATCATCAGCATGTGGACGAAGAAATCAGGTCTGCGGCCGGCGAGTTCCCGGCATCTCGCCATGCTCTTGGTTACGTGGAAGGGTGGCGAGGTGAAATCGTACACTGGCTGATGACGGACAACAAGGGCAACATCTATCGTTGGAAGATCACTGACCCGTCATTTCATAACTGGAGGGCCTTGAAACTCGCCGTGCTGAACAACATCGTCCCGGATTTTCCGGTTATTAACAAAAGCTTCAATCTCTCATATTCCGGCAATGATCGATGAACATCCAGGGAAAGTGCATAGACCATTGACAAATTCACGAGCATAGTCCAATGCTGAAAATCCTCAAACAATCATTCTCGACCGGCGTTGTGACAAATTCATTTCCAGCGGCCGTTTCAGAACCGCCCGATGGGTTCAGGGGGAAGCCTGTCATTGATTTTGCCCGATGTATCGCGTGCGACAATTGCGCCGCGGTTTGTCCCACCAACGCAATCAAAATTCAGACATCACAGCACGATCCGTCAATTCCACAGGACGAAAAGCACCTCTCCATTTCCTACGGCGACTGCATTTTTTGCGGTGAGTGCGCTGTTGCCTGTCCCGATAGTATCACCGAAACGAAGGAATTCAATCTCGCATCAGAGAACAAAGAAGGATTAACACTCACAGCTCGTTACCGGTCGGAGCCGGCCGGCGGTCGGTTTCTTGAGATGGTGAATCCGTCCCCCGTTACGTCGAGGGAGACAGAAGATATCGGCAAGGAACTGCGTGAAAGAATTCATAAGATTTTTGGCCGGTCATTGCACATTCGCGAAGTCGACGCAGGATCCTGCAACGGCTGCGAAATCGAGATTACTGCGTTGAACAATGCAATCTACGATATCGAGCGATTCGGCATTCACTTCGTCGCTTCCCCGCGTCATGCCGATATGCTCCTGGTGACGGGACCGGTTACTCGCAACATGGAGATCGCTTTGAAACAGACGTACGATGCTACACCAGATCCGAAGCTTGTCGTGGCAGTCGGAGCATGCGCGATCGGCGGCGGCATCTTCGGCAAGAGTTATGCTTCGTGCGGGGGTGTCGATAGCATTGTTCCTGTTGACATGTACATTCCCGGATGTCCTCCGAGACCGGAAGCTTTGCTCCAAGGGATCTTAGCGGCGGTCAAGCGACTCAAGACCTAGAAAAGGGAGAGAAGGAACCAGGCCGGAGGGGAAGTTAGAAATCTCGATTTTGGATCTCCGCGATGCAATGGTCATCGCCTCGGACATTAGCACAGGAAACGGAACAAAGCTCCTTTCCAAAGAAACGAGAATTACCCAGGCACACATCGCTCGGATTCTGGCCCAACACCATTTTGGCCCTATCATAAATAACATTTACGTGTATACGCCAGAGTAATTTGAGACTGGCAAATACCCGCCACATTTAGCAGCAGGTGTTCAGGCTGCTTATTCCGCACAATCACCTCCCCGGTCAACGACCAACCTGCGTTCGCGAAAGGATCAAAAGGCTTATCGAGTCGTCCGCGATGCTGAAATACCAAGCCAGAAGGATCGCGCAATGTCAGAGAAAACATCCTCACTGTCGGGCATTGGCCCTACGTGATAAAGTCACTTTAGCCACTTTGTATTCCACGAAATCTGCCGCTTTAGTCAGTTTGTGCAGAATCGAACCGATAGAGAGCCCTTTCAAGCTATACAGTTCCGATCTAATCTTGTGCCGATAAAGAAAAATAGGTTGAATAGTAACTATCTGGTTAGTACCTTAGATGCCAGCTTCAAATTGCTGTTGCCTGGATGGTATTTCACGAAACTTCGCGTCCCCATTTGACTTTTTGAGAATCCCTGATTCCTTTGATGAACCGTAAAGCGTTCCCAGTCCTATTTCTTGTTTTGTTGATTTCGGTTTGCTTGACCACAGAGGCATTGGCCGATGGTGGGATATGGCAACGAAGCAAGAAGGAACTTGCCAAACAGGACCGGCTTGCCGGGAAAGAACGCAACCGTATAAGAAAATCTGGAATTTTCTCGGTTTCTGTTTGGAAGTACCCATACACTTTCGGGAAACCAGACAAGAAGGGGGCTCAACTTGCATCCACGCGCTACGATTCGCGTGGGAATAAGGTCGAAGAGAAGGTTTTCAATACCACCGACGGGAGCGTCCTCTCGAAGATAGATTACCGCTATGACAGCGACGGAAATCTGATTGAAGAAATCCACACCAAGGGGGAAGAGAAGACCAAGACGGTTTATAGGTATGATTCAACCGGAAACAAGCGAGAAATGGTGTCCTATAAGACGGACGGGAGCGTCGACAGAAAGAGCGTTTATTTATACGACAACGATGGAAATCTTACAGAAAGCCTCGGCTACTTGTCGGATGGTCATCCTTATTCCAAGGAATCGTACACTTACGATTCCGTCGGCAATGTTATTGAAGAGAAGAACAGCCTGACTCGCTACGTCAGCCGCTACGACGGCGATGGCGATGTGGTTGAACTCGTAAAGTTCCAGAGGGATTTCAATTCTCTGGACTCGGTGGTTTATAGGGTTTCCGATAGGTTGCAGTTTGAGTATGACAGGTCAGAAAATCTCGTCGCACAGAGAGCGTATAAAGCTGACAGTTCTCTACGGGCTACGTCGAACTATCAATATGATGAAAAAGGGAATATTCTGCAGGAGACAGACCTGACGCACGACGGTCACGTGGATTACACCGTGACCTATACCTACGACAAGAGGGAAAATGTTGTCGAAGAACTAGGATCGGAGCACGGGCGGCCCTTTAGGAATTCGTACAAGTACGATCGCAAAGGGAATAAGAGAGAGTGGATAGCATTTGACCAGGTTGGAGAGCCGCGCAGCCTGACGAAATACATTTATGAAAAGTACTCGCTCAACTCGAAATCCGAGAAGGCAGACTCCTCGTCTCCGGTGGAATTTGTCCAGTCCGACACGGCAGAGGGACACGTTGTCAACGAAGACTTGTTCCAGTTTCTCGGCTGTCGGATCATTGCATCGGACGGCACGTACTTGGGACTTGTGTGGGCCGACACGACTCATCCCCACTCGATCGTCAACGCGTGGGGCCAATACGGTTTTGAAGGATCGCCAACGAGTATCTTCAATCCAAATTGTGCATACGGCGGGTTGCACGGTGTCTTCAGCCCATTTAATAGAGAGTGCCCGAGCCCGCCCTCCTTGTATCGCGAAGGTAAATTCGTTTCGTATCTCAGCGACAATACAACATTCAGCCCCTGCGTGCCAGCTTCGCGGCTGATGACGTTCCTGATGCAACAAGTGAAATCGAAAGAATGATCGAGTTCTCGGTTTTCACTCGTAGTAAGGTACGTGGAGTGATGCCATCGCTCTTGACCTTTGGCAGTGCGGTCTTTCGATGAATACAGAAACAGCAATCGACAAAGTGATGGCATCACTTCGCTGATTCGACAGAGAGTTCGCGACACTGCACGCATGATCTCTGAAACCGCGTCGTGAAGTGTTACCGAGCCTTTTTTGTGTCCTTTTCCACTTTCGGTTAGAATGAATTCTATGGCCACGGTTCGTACTCGCTTTGCTCCAAGCCCGACCGGTTTCCTTCATGTCGGCGGACTTCGAACAGCGTTGTACAACTATTTGCTGTCGAAGAAAGAAGGGGGCGCATTCATCCTGCGAATTGAAGACACGGACCAATCGCGGAAGGTTGAAGGCGCGGTCGAAAACCTCATCGACACGTTGGAATGGGCGGGATTGCATTTCGATGAGGGACCGGGTCGAGAAGGAGATGTCGGTCCCTATATTCAATCGCAACGGGTTACGTTGTACCAGAAGTATGCGCACCAGTTGGTCGAGGAAGAAAAGGCATACTACTGTTTTTGTTCATCGGAACGTCTTAAGGAATTGCGGGAACATCAGCTTGCTGCCAAACTTCAGACTTCGTACGATCGTCACTGTAGAAATCTGTCGAAGAAGGATATTCAACAGAGGCTTCGAAACGGGGATCAGTATGTTATCAGGATGAAGATACCGCTCGAGGGTGAGGTAACTTTTAACGATCTTGTTCGAGGGAGCGTCACAATTTCGCACAAAATTCTTGACGACCAGGTTATTCTCAAATCCGACGGCTATCCAACGTATCATCTCGCTGTCGTTGTCGATGATCATTTTATGAAGATCAGCCATGTCATACGCGGCGAAGAATGGCTCTCGAGTACACCGAAACACGTCATCTTGTTCGGATATTTCGGTTGGGAATTGCCGAAGTTTGCCCACTTGCCTTTGCTTCTCAACCCGGACAAATCGAAGTTGAGCAAGCGTCAAGGCGACGTTGCCGTTGAAGAGTACCGATCGAAAGGGTATTTGAAAGAGGCGCTTGTGAATTTTGTGGCGCTGCTTGGCTGGAATCCTGGGGACGAACGGGAGCTCTTCACGCTCGAAGAACTTACGAAAGAGTTCTCACTCGAACGTGTCGGCAGCTCGGGGGCCGTGTTCAACGTTGAGAAGCTTGATTGGATGAACTTCGAACATCTTCGAAAGAAGGGAGATCCCGAAGTACTTCAACTTTTGAAGGATGAGCTCGCCAAATCCCAGTTCAAAGATGACAAATTCGAAGATTCCTATTTGCTCATTGTAATTCACGCAATGCGGGAAAGAATTACGTTTGTCAAAGACATTGTCACGAACAGCCCCTACTTTTTCCGGGCTCCCCTCAGCTACGACGCCGATGCGACGAAGAAAAGGTGGAAGCCGGCTTCCTGTGGTTATCTTAGAGAATTATCGAAATTATTTTCGCGTCTTCAATCATCTTATAAAGCAGACTATGAGGCGGCTCTTCACACGGCCGCCGAAATTCTCAAGATCGGGAACGGCGAGCTCATACATCCCTTGCGCCTGGCAGTCTCCGGCACTGGTTCTGGCCCGGGATTGTTCGATATTTTGGAGGTTCTCGGCAAGGAGGAAGTTCTTAAAAGAATCGATGCAGCAATCGAAAGACTACAATGATGACCGCAGAAGAACACACAACGACTAGTCACGAAAAGCAGAACGGTACGGTGCCCGAACGGAAGAATTTCGTTCGCGATATCATCGATGACGATATTAAATCCAATAAATTTGCCGGAAAGGTTCACACGCGTTTTCCACCCGAACCCAACGGGTACCTTCATATCGGCCACGCAAAATCGATCTGCCTGAATTTCGGGCTCGCAAGGGATTATCATGGGTTATGCAATTTGCGGTTCGACGATACTAATCCCACAAAAGAAGAGCAAGAGTACGTCGAGTCTATCAAACAAGACGTCAAGTGGCTTGGGTTTGATTGGGAGGAGAGGCTGTTCTATGCATCCGATTATTTTGACCAACTTCACGCGTTTGCTGTTACGTTGGTCAAGAAGGGCAAAGCGTATGTCTGTGATCTGAGCGGAGATGAAATTCGCGAGTACCGGGGGACGCTCACAGAGCCGGGCAAGAATAGTCCATATCGCGATAGAAGCGTTGAAGAGAATCTGGACCTCTTTCGAAGAATGCGCGAAGGAGAGTTTGCAAACGGATCGAGGACGCTGAGGGCCAAAATTGACATGGCATCGCCCAACCTAAACCTTCGGGACCCGGTCATGTACCGGATTCTGTTCGCGAAGCACAATCGGACAGGAGACAAATGGTGCATCTATCCAATGTACGATTGGGCGCACGGTCAAAGTGATTCGATTGAGGGGATTACACACTCAATTTGCACTCTTGAGTTCGAAAACCACCGCCCGCTCTACGATTGGTTCCTCGATGAACTAGGTTTGCATCACCCGCAACAAATTGAGTTCGCCCGCTTGAACCTGACGTACACCGTTATGAGCAAACGGAAACTGCTCCAGCTCGTAGAGGAGGGGCACGTCAAGAGCTGGGACGATCCGCGGATGCCGACCATTTCTGGTCTTCGCCGCCGAGGTTATACGCCGGATTCCATCCGCGTTTTCGCTGACCGAGTAGGAGTCGCACGAAGGGAGAACACATCCGATGCTCTCTGGCTGGAAGACAGCCTGCGGGACGATTTGAATCGTCGGGCTCTCCGCGTGATGGCTGTCCTTAACCCGCTGAAAATCGTGATCGAAAATTATCCGGATGGAGTCGTCGAGGATTTGGAAGCCGTCAACAACCCGGAAGACCCGTCCATGGGTCACAGAAAAATCAAGTTTTCGAAAACTCTCTATATTGAGCAGGATGATTTCCGCGAGAATCCGCCGAAGAAGTATTTCCGGTTGTCGCCCGGTATGGAGGTGCGATTGCGGTACGCGTATATCATTAAATGTACGAGCGTTGTGAAAGACGAAAAGACCGGCCAGGTGACCGAACTGCGCTGCACCTATGACCCCGAGACGAAGAGCGGATCTGCGGAAAGCGGAAGAAAAGTGAAGGGGACCATTCATTGGGTCTCGGCCCAGCACGGTGTGAACGCCGAAGTGCGCCTCTACGATCGTTTGTTTCGGGTCCAAAATCCGGACGGCGACAACTGGAAAGAGCACATCAATGCGGACTCGCTGAAGATACTGAACTCGTGCAAAGTAGAAGCAAGCCTTGTACACTCTAAGCCCCAGGATCGTTTTCAATTTGAGCGCCTCGGTTATTTTTGCGTGGACAGTGATTCTAAGGAGGGGGCGCTTGTGTTCAATCGCGCGGTGACGCTGAGAGATACGTGGGCAAAGATAGAGAAATCCTAATAGCGCCCCTGAATGATGCCATGACTCTGGTCTTAGAATCCGAAACAATTGCGCAATATGTCTCTCCAAATTAACGAAAGTCATGGCATCACTATCCCGAGTTGCCGCCGGGCAGTGTCTCAGTTTGAACAAAAGCATGTCATGCCCACGAAAGTGGGCATCCATTTTGAGATCGAAAAAGCAATGTTTGGATTCCCGCTTACGCGGGAATGACAAACTGAGACACTGGCTGCCGTCGGTTGTATTTCCTTGCCTCTTTTGA
>CAYYHS010000092.1:0-8054 GCA_964471785.1 uncultured Chitinophagaceae bacterium | reverse complement strand
CTACAGGTCGGGCAATGGGCGATCGCGATCGGAAATCCGCTTGCCTTGACCTCGACAGTAACGGCGGGCATCATCAGTTACCTTGGTCGAAACATCCAGATCATCAGCGATAACTACGGCGTTGAGAATTTCATTCAGACCGATGCAGCGATTAACCCGGGCAATAGCGGTGGAGCGCTGGTCAACATCAGCGGCGAGGTTATCGGCATCAATACCGCCATTGCGACAACGAACGCCAGGTATCAGGGGTACGGTTTTGCCATTCCGATCAACCTAGCAAAAACAGTAGCGGAAGATCTCATCCTGCATGGAAAGGTCGAGCGGGGATACATCGGCGTCTCAATCTCAACTGTCGATGCGACCGTTGCGAAAGCCGCCGGACTCGAGACGACGGGGGGTGTGCTGGTGCAAGACCTCGTCGAAGGCGGAGCCGCGAAAGATGCCGGAATCAAGGAAGGGGATATCATCCTTTCCGTCGATGGCAAATCCGTGAAAGCGCCGAACGAACTCCAATCGATGATCGCCGGAAGACACCCCGGTGAAAAAGTAACCCTTCAGATTTGGCGAAACAAAAACACGATTGAAAAGAGTGTTACGCTGAAGGCGCGGTCAGATAAAGCTAACCTTGTGGCCAACAACGGGGAGGGGGACGATGATGACCAGCCGTCAACAGCGAAGGCCGTCAAGCCGGTCCAGTTCAGCGATCTCGGCTTCTCGGTGACAAAGGCAGACGAGAAAATTCGCAAAGAACGCAAGGTCGAGAGCGAGATAATCGTCGCGGATGTGAAACGGTATAGCGAAGCTGATAACCGGTCAATGCAGGCGGGCGATATCATCGTTGAAGCCGACCGGAAAGAGGTTACATCGGTTCCGGAATTCGAGAGGCTCGTGAAGGCAAAAAAACCGGGTGATGCATTGATGCTTCGAGTAAAAAGCGCTAATGGACTCTCGCATTTTATCGCCGTTCAAATACCCAAAGACTAACCATTACTGCCAAGGGGCCAGGGCGGGTGCCTCACGGCCTTATTTTTCTGGTCCCGGCGTTCTTCCTTCGTAGAGTAAGAGACGAATTAAGTCCCTGTGATGTTTTGCAGGGACTTTTTTTGTATATTCCCACCATCCTTTAGTGGCAGCCCCCCCCAAGTAAGCAGATAGATCTCCGATTCGCGAACAACTGAAAGGCAGAGAAAGTGATACGCTACCTAACTTCCGGAGAATCCCACGGACAGGCCCTCGTCGGAATCCTTGAAGGAATTCCGGCCGGTGTGGAAGTTTCATCGGACTATATCAACCATCAGTTGTGGCGGCGTCAGCAGGGATATGGCCGCGGCGGAAGGATGAGGATCGAATCGGATAAAGTTGAGATCTTATCCGGCGTTCGGTTTGGGAAGTCGCTCGGCTCTCCCATCGCTCTTCTTGTCCGAAACAAGGACTGGGCAAACTGGACGGAAAAAATGTCGGTTGAAGGAAGCGGAACCGGGGTCGAAAAAATTTCAACGCCCCGTCCGGGTCATGCGGATCTTGTGGGAGCCGCCAAGTACGGTTTCGACGACCTCCGCAATGTGATCGACCGTGCGAGCGCCCGTGAGACCGCCATGCGAGTTGCGTGCTGCACTATCGTCAGGAAATTTCTGGAAACGTTTGGCATCTTCATCGGGAGCCACGTGCTAAGCATCGGTCCGGCGGAGTTGCGCAATCGAGGAAGAGACGACAGGCTCATCAGAAAGTTGGTTAAAGCATCGTGCGGAGCCTACAAAATCACGGAAGAGGCGGATAAGTCTCAGGTCAGGATTCTCGACAAGAGTGTTTCCGAAAAGGCGGTCGCCGCCATCAAAGGAGCTAAGAAGAAGGGAGATTCACTTGGAGGAATTTTCGAAATTATTGTGACAGGTGTTCCGATGGGTCTTGGGAGTTATGTTGAGTATGACCGAAAGCTCGACGGCCAACTGGCTCAAGCCATCGTCTCGATTCACGCAGTGAAAGGAGTTGAAATTGGAGAGGCATTCGCCAACGCTAAGCTCTATGGCTCTCAGGTCCACGACGAAATTTTGGCAAGAGGAAAGGACAATATTGTAAGACCTACGAACAGGGCCGGGGGCCTTGAAGGGGGCGTGACCACGGGGCAAATGCTTGTCATCCGGGGAGCAATGAAACCGATTTCGACATTGGCAAAGCCCCTCCGTTCTGTTGATCTTAAGACAATGAAAGTGGTCCCTTCTCGGTACGAGCGGTCCGATGTATGTGCTGTTCCGGCCTGCTCCGTGATTGGTGAAGCGGTCATTGCACCGGTAATTGCCAATGCATTCCTCGAGAAATTTGGGGGAGACTCGGTGCCAGAAATCAGGCGGCGATACAAGAAACTGGCAAAAGAATGAAAGTTTGCAGTTTTGTCAAAGCGAAGTGATGCCATCACTTTGTGATTAGACTCACTCGATTCATCAAAAAAGGCCCTGCCAATGACTAGCGGAGATGGCGTCGCTGGTGCCCGGTAGTGTCTTAATTTGGACAAAAGATTGTCATGCCCGCGAAGGCGGGCATCCATTCTGGCGCAAAAAAGGAATTATCTGGATTCCCGCTTCCGCGGGAATGACAATTTAAGCCACTACCTGGCGCCCCCCTTTCTTGACAATCGAACGCAAGATTGCTATATTTTCATTACCTAGGCGGCGATCTTGATGTATCGCTCTAGGGGAAGTTTTTATTTGGCTGAAAATGAAGGTGAATCGATCCGAAATTCTTCAAAGTATAGCCATACAGAGCTATTTAGGAGGTTGTCTTCAGTTCAAAACTTAGTTCGAAAAGCATTCATGGTCGGCTGAATAGCAAGGTTTTGGTTCTTAATCAAAACTATGAACCAATGAGTGTGTGCAACGTTAAGAAAGCTATCATCCTTCTTTTCCTCGGCAAGGCTGAACTCATTGAGGCTCATGCCGGCAAGCTGCTTCGATCTGTCTCTATGGCGATGCCGTTTCCAAGCGTCGTCCGGCTCTCGGTCTATATTCGTGTTCCCTACAAGAAGATTATCCTTTCTCGAAAGAACATACTCAGGCGGGATGGACATCGCTGCCAGTATTGCGGCAGGGGCGACCTTCCCCTGACGGTTGACCATGTGCTCCCTAAATCGCGAGCGGGAGAGGACACTTGGGAGAATTTGGTTTGTGCCTGCGTGCAATGCAACAACAGCAAAGGGGATCGTACCCCCGATGAGGCACGAATGCCGTTGTTAAGAAGGCCCAGCAGGCCGAACCATGTAACGTTTATCAGGCACTTTGTCGGAAATATCGACGAGCGGTGGAAGCCTTACTTGTTCATGAACTAGCATTAGACAAGGAGTTTTACAGATCTCATTGGCTTCCAAAAGAAGAATACTAAGCGGAATGCGTCCCACGGGAAAACTACACTTGGGGCATCTAGTCGGGGCGTTGGAAAACTGGGTTGCGCTCCAGGACGAATTTAACAATTTTCATCTCATAGCCGACTATCATGCGCTCACCACGAATGTCGATACAAGCGGGCTCTACCAGCATTCGATCGATATGGTTATCGATTGGCTTGCCGTCGGCATAAATCCGCTGAAGAGCCCGATATTTAGGCAATCGCGGATCAAGCAGCATTCGGAATTGCACCTGATCTTTTCTATGCTGATCACAACGTCACGCCTGGAACGTAACCCGACGCTGAAAGATCAAGTGAGGGATCTGAGCATCGAAACGATGTCGTACGGACACCTCGGGTACCCCGTGTTGCAGTCCGCCGACATTTTATTATACAAAGGGGACGTTGTTCCCGTTGGTGAAGACCAGGTCCCCCATGTAGAGATTACCCGCGAGATCGCCCGGCGATTCAATGCGCAATACGGCGTTGTCTTCCCTGAGCCCGAGGCCCGGCTGACCAAATTTGCCAGACTTCCCGGACTCGACGGAAACCAGAAGATGAGCAAGTCTACCGGGAACACGATCTTGCTTGCAGATTCTCCCGACGAGATTCGGAAGAAACTAAAAACCGCAGTCACCGATCCGCAGAAGCTGCGCAAAGGAGATCCCGGTCGTCCGGATATATGTCTTGTGTTTACGTACCACCAGAAATTTAACGGGGCAGAAGTCGCAGAAATTCGGAGTGGATGCGAGTCTGGCGCTCTCGGGTGTGTTGATTGCAAAAAGAATTGCGCAGACAAGATTGCCGATGCGCTTGCTCCGGTGCGAGAGAAGCGGGCCAAGTATGAAGCTCATCTGGACGAAGTGAAGGATGTGTTGTCCGACGGCGAAGCGCGTGCCGAAAAAGTAGCGCGCGAGACAATGGAAGAAGTCCATACGGTCATGTCACTGGGATAACAGATGTATCGTATCAAGCTTACGGATTTTGAAGGACCCCTCGATCTTCTCCTCTTTTTTATCAGACGGGACGAGCTCGACATCTACGATATTCCGATTGCCAAGATCACAAAGGACTTTCTGGAATACCTCCAGTATTTGCAGGAGCTTGACCTCGACATCGCGGGGGAGTTTATCGTTACTGCCGCTGAGCTGATGCAGATTAAGGTGCAGATGCTGTTGCCGCGCCCCGCGGGTGAAGGAGAAGAGGAACTCGATCCGCGCGCGGAGCTTGTCCGCCGGCTGCTCGATTACAAGCGATACAAAGAGATGGCAGAAAAGCTGCAGACGATGAGTGTGGAACAATCCGAGCATTACTACCGTTCGAACTTTTCTCATGACGCGAAAGTGATGGACGACCCGGCCGACGAGAACCTGCTCCGCGATGTTTCGCTCTTCGATCTTATCGCGGCTTTTAAATACGTTGTCGATCGGATGCCGCGGAAACATGTCCACGAGATCAACAAACTGAACGTGACGATTGAAGGCCAAATAGAATTCATCCTTAATTATTTCAAGCAGCGATCCGAGACAACTTTTATTCAGATGGTAGAGGCGATGGCGGAAAAAATTCGCATTGTGGTAACCTTCATCGCTTTACTGGAACTCATCCGACAGAAACAGATCGGCGTGCGCCAGGTGGATCCCTACGGTGAGATGGTCATTGTTAAACTGCCTACGGAGGTTACTGCATGATTGAAGAGCAGGACATGGGTGTACCAATCACTCAGCCCGCAACTGAAAGTGTCTCTCAGGAGCTGAAGGAGATTGTGGAAGCCCTTCTCTTTGCGTCCGACGAACCTGTGACGATTCAGACTCTTCGTGTCGTCTTCGACGACATGAACCGGGAGGCGCCCGAGAGTGAACAGCTCAATCCAACGAGCGAACATTTGCGCGGGGCCGTTGATGCGCTGAACTCCGAATACGAGGAATCATCCCGAGCGTTCAGGATTCAGGCGCTTGCCGGAGGGTATGTTTTCGTGACGGAGAAGAAGTTCGCGACATGGGTCGGCAAGCTCTTGAAGGAAAAGGCCCGCAGAAAACTCTCGCAGACGGCAGTGGAGACCCTCGCTATCATCGCGTACAAGCAGCCTATCACCAAATCGGATGTGGAATTCATCCGCGGCGTGAACGCCGACTATATCATGAAGACGCTCCTGGAAAAGAATCTTGCAACGATTGTCGGACGTGCGCATAGCCCGGGGCGGCCACTTCTCTACGGAACGACGCCGGAGTTTTTGAAACACTTCGGCCTGAACGAACTCTCCGATCTCCCCAAACCGCGCGAGATCGAAGAGTTGCTCGGCGAGACAGAGCGCGAAGTGGAAAAGCGGATGCTCGCAAGTCAGCAGGAAATTGAGTTCAAAGACAAGCTGCAAGAAAAATTGGATCCGAATTCGCGGGCTCCGCACATCCCCAGGAAGAAATCAAAATTGCAGGAACCCACCGGCGAGGAAGAGAGGCGGACAGTGGTCGAGAAGGCCCCGCTCGTGATGCCGCGCGCGCTCCCTGCCGATGAGTTGCCGAATGAGAACGTTGTTGCGGCAGAGGGGCCTGTGCAGGAAGTATCGAGTGAACCGGCCGTGCCTGTTGAGGCCGCGAAGGAACCGGAAGTCGCGGCGGAGATTATGCCAGAGAGCATTCCGGAGATCTTGACGGAGATCAAGGATGAGACGCCCGTTGAGGCTATCGCGCCGGCCAGCATTCCTCAGACGGCCGAACCTGAAGAAATTATTTTGAAACCCGTACCCGTCGCAGTGCACGATGAGGCCGAGGTCACCGGCCCCGCTCATCCGGAAGAAACAAGTCCAAAGAAAGGATGGGGCAGCTGGAAGACAAGGATACAAACATTCCTCCGCAAGTTGTTCGGCTAAACCGATTTATCGCGATGGCGGGAATCGCTTCGAGGCGAAAAGCCGAGGAGTTGATCCTCAACGGAAGCGTGACGATCAACAAAGAGGTTGTCACAGATCTCTCCACCAAAGTTTCTCCTTCCACCGACCACGTTGCTGTTAACGGCAGAACCATTTCTATCGAGGAAAAGCTCGTCTACTTGGTGCTGAACAAGCCGAAAGACTATATCACGACGGCGAAGGACGAAAAAAATCGCAAAACAGTCTACGACCTTGTCAGAACCCGCGAGCGAATTTTTCCTGTCGGCCGGCTTGACCGGAATACGACCGGTGTCCTTCTTTTTACGAACGACGGTGAATTGGCAAATCGCCTTATGCATCCGTCGCATCAGGTTGACAAATCGTACCACGTCGAAGTGACCGCTGGCGTGCAGGCAAAGGATCTAGAAAAGATGAAGAAGGGGGTCCATATTGAGGATGGAAAAACGGCCCCCGCCCGTATTTCCCCGATCCCAGGAACGAAGAACCGAAACCTGATAATTACGATCCACGAGGGACGAAACAGACAAGTCCGGCGGATGCTCGAATCGCTCGGCTACGAGGTGAAACGTCTCGATCGAGTGGAGTACGCCGGATTAACTTCGGAAGGCTTGCGCCGCGGCCGATGGCGCTATCTCTCCAGGCCCGAAGTGCAAATGCTTAAGAAGACCGCGGGCTTGGACAAACGCTAAGCATCGTCGATGCTGCGTTAGCCCTTCTACAATTCAGTCCACCATCGAACCCAGTCACTATCCAAACGAACTATTTGTAAAGGCTCATATCATGCGTTTTCCGCGCAGTAGTGGAGTGCTTCTGCACCCAACGTCGCTTCCCGGTCCTCACGGGTCCGGAGACTTCGGCCCGGCGGCATATCATTTCGTCGACTGGCTTGTCGTCGCAGGACAAAAACTGTGGCAGATACTCCCGCTCGGTCCGGTCGGGTTGGGGAATTCACCATACATGTCTCTTTCTGCTTTTGCTGGAAATCCGTTGCTGATCGATCTCAGCGAGCTAGAGCACAAAGGTTGGCTCCGCGGAGAAGAGCTGAAATCAGCAGCTTCGTTTTCACCTGCGCAAGTGGATTTCGGCAAGGTGATTCCATTCCGGACAAAATTGCTTCGTCATGCCGCGAAGAATTTTTTCGCTCACGCTCATACGAATGACAAAGCGGATTTTGAAGCCTTCCAAATCCAGCACAAAAGCTGGCTGGACGATTACGCTCTGTTCATGGCTCTCAAAGATGAACATGACAGCAAAGAATGGTGCGATTGGGAACATGATATTGCTCAAAGAAGAATGCCGGCGCTGGATAAAGCGCGCGTTGAGTTGAGCGAAGAGATCTCATTCTGGAAATTCACTCAATGGTGTTTTACGAGGCAATGGACCGCACTGAAGAAATACGCTAACGAAAAAGGGATTCAGATCGTCGGCGATATTCCGATTTTCACGGCATTCCAGAGCGCCGATGTATGGGCCCATCCCGAACTTTTTTCTCTGGACGAAAATCTTCGCCCGACCGTCGTCGCCGGGGTTCCCCCCGATTATTTCAGCGCGACGGGTCAACGATGGGGCAACCCGTTGTACCGTTGGGACATGATGGAGCGTGACGGGTTTGCCTGGTGGATCGAACGGATCAAGAACACGCTCGCTCTCGTTGACATCGTGCGCATCGATCACTTCCGCGGTTTTGCCGCCTATTGGGAAATTCCGGCCGACGAGAAAACCGCCGTGCACGGACGATGGGTAGACGGACCAAAGGAACAACTCTTCGACACGGTCCTGCTGAAGCTCG
>CAYYHS010000091.1:0-8081 GCA_964471785.1 uncultured Chitinophagaceae bacterium | reverse complement strand
AGTATACGAAACTTGAGTTTGCCGCCTGTTCGTCGTGCCATATCGATCCTCACGAAGGGAAATTCAAAAAGTCGTGCGAATCGTGTCATACGACTGCCGGATGGAATGAAGGGAACGCAAAAACATTTGACCATTCGCAGACCCAGTTTCCATTGAAAGGGAAGCATGCTGCTGTGCGCTGTGCAGCGTGTCACAAGGAAACGACGAGCACGAAAAAATCAGCGGTCGGCGTATTTGCAATTGCCGAGTTCAGAAAGTGTTCCGATTGTCACGCAGATGCACACGACGGCCAGTTCGCTTTCCGGAGCGACCGCGGAAAATGTGAAAGCTGTCACTCCGAAGAAAGCTTCATTCCGTCAACGTATACCATGAACCAGCATAAAGAATCGCGCTTCGACCTTACCGGAGCTCATATCGCCACTCCGTGCAACGAATGCCACATCGCGGATGCTGTTCACTCCAAAAGCACGCGACGGTTTCGATGGAAAGGAGATATCCAATGTCTTACCTGCCACGCGGATGTGCACAGGGCACAGTTTCAATCCTCTCCGAAGAAGGAATGTGAATCCTGTCATACCACGCAGGCTTGGAATTCGTTACTCTTTTCTCATGAGTCAACCCATTTTCCTCTCCGGGGCAAGCATGCCGAGATTCTGTGCGCCAAGTGTCACGAACAGATCGATGCCGGCCTGGAAACCGAACGCGTGCAATACAGGTCGGTTTCAGGGAAGTGCAGTTCTTGCCATCGGGACGAGCACGAAGGGCAGTTGGCCAGAGGGGGCATGACCGATTGTGCAAGCTGCCACAGCGACGCTTCATGGAAGGTCAAAGATTTTAATCATACATTGAAAACACAATATGTGCTGACGGGAAAACATAGTTCGGTCCCTTGCGGGAAGTGCCATACGCCCGCGACGATTAACGGCCGCACGACGGCCCGTTACAAGCCTCTGGGCACCGCGTGTATTGACTGCCATTCCTCGGGTGACTCCCATGATCAGCAAAAATAGATGTCTGCTGTCGCTCTTGTTGATTGTATCTCCGTCCGCTCTGGTTATGGGGCAAAATTCGCCTCACGGCCCCCTGACGATTGAATGCACAGCGTGCCATATTACCAGTTCATGGACGGAGTTGAAAAATCCCCTGGAGTTCGATCACTCCACTACAGTTTTTCCTCTCAACGGCCGACATGCGATCACAACATGCAAATTGTGCCATGCGACGTTGAAATTTTCTGGGACAGCGACCGATTGCTTTACCTGCCACCGGGACGACTTTGAACGGATCAGAATGCCGGACCATCTTCGCGGACAGTTCTCTCACGATTGCACGCCTTGCCATTCCTTCAATGGCTGGATGCCGTCGATCTTCGATCATCAAAAGACAAACTTTCAACTTATCGGTGCACATCTTGCCGTCGACTGTTATTCCTGTCATCAGAATGCCAGGTTCGCAGGAATCGCGTCGGATTGTTTCTCTTGTCACAGAACAGACTTTGCGACGGCCCAGAATCCGAATCATCAGGTCTCTCGGTTCTCGCACGATTGCACTTCGTGTCATTCTATGAATGGATGGACACCATCCACATTCGATCATTCGAAAACGATGTTTACGTTGCAGGGAGCGCATCGGACGGTCGACTGTGTTTCCTGTCATCCCAATTCCCGATTTGCCGGAACGCCGACAGACTGCTACACCTGCCATCAGACTGTTTTTGCGGCGGCGAAGTCTCCCGACCATCTTGCCGGCCAGCTGTCGCATGATTGTACGACGTGTCATTCGTTCGTCAGCTGGTCTCCCTCGACGTTCGATCATTCTAAAACGAGCTTCCCGCTGCTCGGTGCCCACAGGCTGGTTGCATGTACAGGGTGCCATGCGGGAGGAAGATTCGTTGGGACGACGACAACATGTTTTGGATGTCACCAGGCAGATTTCACATCGGCGCCGAGTCACCTGGCCTCTCAATATTCGCATGACTGCCTCACATGTCACACCATGGACGCCTGGTCGCTTGCCGGTTTTGATCACAACAAGACGAGTTTTCCTCTCACCGGCGCGCATCAAACTCTCCAATGTTCTTCCTGTCACAAGAGCGGGCAGTTCGCGGCAGTAACGACGGATTGTTATTCGTGCCATGTTACGGATTTCAACAATGTCCAGACTCCGAACCATCAGCTTGGACAGTTCTCCCACGATTGCACATCGTGCCATACCACGGTCGCCTGGAAGCCCTCGACGTTCAATCACTCGAGCACTGTCTTTCCTCTCACCGGAGCTCATCTAACGACTGATTGTCGTTTTTGCCACAAGAACGGCCAATTCCAAGGCCTCAGTACCGATTGCTTCAGCTGCCATCAAACAGATTTCAATAATGTGACAGACCCGAATCACATAAGCGGCAACTTCGACCACAATTGCATCACATGCCATACGACCACAGCGTGGATGCCCGCAACCTTTGATCACTCGAAGACGAGCTTCTCGCTGACGGGAGCCCACATTCAGGCGACGTGTGCCAGCTGCCATATCAACAATCGGTTTGCAGGTACGCCGGCCGATTGTTACTCGTGCCATATCAATGATTACAATAACGCGACAAATCCAAACCACGCGTCGGCAAAGTATCCGGTGGCGTGTGCCAATTGCCATTCAACGACCGCGTGGCAGCCGGCGACATTCGACCACACTCCTTTTTTCCCGATCGTCGCCGGAAGCACACACAGTCCGGGGCGATGGACATTCTGCAGCGACTGTCACACGAATCAATCGAACCCGGCGACGTTCGAGTGCATTAACTGCCACACACACTCCAAATCGGAAACTGATTCCAACCACAGCAGAGTTTCTGGGTACTCGTACGCGAGCACGGCTTGCTACAAATGCCATCCACAAGGGAGATAGGTGATGATGACCCGCACGATGTTGGTAGTTCTTTTTTATTTGGTCGCTTGCAGGATTGCATTAAGTCAGTCCTCTCCCCACGGGGAACTTGCAATGGCTTGCGCGGATTGCCACACAACGACCTCCTGGACGGAGATTCCCGTTACAATGAAATTCGATCATGAGAAAACGCCGTTTGTGCTGGAGGGAAAACACAAAATAACTGAGTGCAAGCAGTGTCACATCACCCTCAAATTTTCTGAAACGCCGACAGACTGCTTTTCATGTCACCGCCAGGACTTCGACAATGCGCCGGCGGTCAACCACAAGTCGGCGGCCTTCTCGACCGATTGCCTCACATGCCATCGGCAGGATGCAGTCTCCTGGAGCGATAGTTTTGATCACAACCTCACAGAATTCCCTACCCGGGGCGCTCATGAAGCGGTCGATTGTCTGCGATGTCATGTTAATAACCGGTATCGCGGGATACCTTCTCAATGTGTTTCGTGTCATCTTAACGAGTACCGCACCGCGCAGGATCCAAATCATGCGGACGCCGGATTTTCCACCGACTGCGCGACGTGTCATAGGGCGTTGGCCTGGCAGCCGGCGGCATTTTTTCCGCACGGACCATATTTTCCCATTGCGCGTGGAGATCGCCACTCACCGGGCGTCTGGACGACGTGCAAAGATTGCCACTTCCAAGGAGCTAACTACCAATCGTTTGAATGTATCTACTGCCATACGCATAATAAGCCATCAATGGACAGCAGGCATGAGGGGAGAAGAGGGTACGTCTATGAAAGTTCCGCCTGTTATCGCTGTCATCCCCAAGGATAATTATGAAGCTCAATAAGGCGTTCCTCGTCTTCATGAGTGCGGCGTCAATGTTTCTCTCAGCGCAGGCGAGGGGTCAGACCTCGAAGCAGTTCTTATTCCCTGTCTCGTATGTTTCGTCGACAACAGTCTATATCAACGGCGGCAGAGAAGACAGTCTCGCACTCGGGGATACGCTCGAGATACGCCGTCGCGGGACGCTCGTCTGCAGGGTTGTCACGTATGCTGTTTCACGCCATTCAACCGCCTCCCATATCGTTGCGGGGAAAGGGCCGGTCCTTCTCGGAGACACTGCGTCGATTACGAAGTCGTACATCATTCTACCGCCGCTCCGCACGGATAGCAGCCTGACCGTACAAACGACCGGGCAGCGAGTCACATCCTTCCAGCAAGAAAACCGGCGCATGACACGCGAGCCGGATGAAAATGTCGTGAGCGGACGGATCGCAGTCCAGTATTCCGGAGTGTCGGCAGAAGACTCCCGGTACAACCTCAGTCAGCCTTCAGCTCTGACGCGTCTCGAAGTGGCGAAGCTCTTCGGTACGAATTTGAAGTTTTCGATGTACGGAAGGACGTACTACGACCTCTCGGCCAATTACAATCAATTCGGGAATAACGCACGACTACAGGAACGGATGTACGAATTCGAGTTTTCGGACGAAGAACCAAACGCCTTCTACGGCTATTCTGTCGGAAGAATTACATCTAGATTCGTGGGGGGTTTAGGCACGTTCGATGGCGGCCAGCTCTATTATAGGACGGGAAATTGGATCTCCGGCGCCCTATTCGGCGCGCAAGTCGGCGATCGAACGATGTCGATCGACGGCGACGATCATCGCGGCGCACTTTTCCTAAACTACCGATCGGGCGAAGATATTCTCCACCAATACGACGGAACGATAGCCTACGCCCGGCAGTTGTTCGAAGGACGACTTGACCGGGAGTTCTTCTATCTTCAGAACCTGGCATCGATCGGAACTGAATGGAACATCTATCAGACAGCGGAAATTGAAACTCAGGAGATCAACAACGGCGTTCGAAAATTTTCACCCAATCTGTCGAACACATTCTTTTCAGTCAACTATTACCCTCTCTCATGGTTCTCGGCGAATATAGGCTACGATGCAAGTACCACTGTCTATCTCTTTGAAACAATGAAAGCAACCCCCGATACCCTGATCGACAGGAACTACCTGGACGGATATCGACTTAACGCGACCTTTCGTCTTCCGTACTCGATTTCCCTGTCGGCAAACGGAACCTACCGGACGAAAAAAGGTGATCCGCGCGACTCGAGAACACTTGGCGGAACATTAAGGATGAGCGCTGTCGCAGGGAGTGAGTACAACACCTCCGTGAGATATATGAACATCAGAGGTGTGTACAGCAACGGCGACAATATTACGGTTGACGTCGACCGGACATTCTTTTATGCACTGACGACGGCAGCTCGCTTCGATTACTATCGGTATGTGCTCCTTTCCGCGGGTCAGTCCTATACCACGTATACTGCAACCGCAAATGTCAATTACCGTATCACTCGCTCTCTTTATTCATCCATGAACTTTGACCGGGTCTGGGACCCGACACTCAACAGTTATCGTTTCTATTTGGAATTGGGGGTCCGTTTCTAACTATGCCCGAATCGCTCATTACGCTTCTTATTACTGCCGCTCTCTTTCTTGTGACGGTTGTGCCATACTATCGATTTGTCAGGCGGAAAGAAAAGAACGCGAAAGAAAAACTGGAGCATATGCAGATTGCCGGGCTTGTTGAAGCCTCGACGATCCACCCCCATATTGACATCCTTGCGTGCATCGGCTGCGGTGCGTGCGTTAGTGCTTGTCCGGAAGGTGACGTACTCGCGGTGATTGATGGCAAGGCGGCTTTGGTACACGGAGCGAAATGTGTCGGGCACGGCTTATGTGCGGAAGCCTGCCCGGTCAACGGCATTACCCTCCTTATGGCAAGACCTGGGCGCAGTGCAGATTTGCCCGATCTCACCGAGAATTATGAAACTTCGGTTCCCGGCATCTTCATTACCGGGGAGCTGGGTGGAATTGGCTTGATCAGGAATGCAATCGTGCAAGGTGTTCGCGCTGCGGAGTATGTTACGGCACAACGGCGAAGCCATGCAGCCGAGTTTGACCTGGCTGTCATCGGCGCGGGTCCGTCCGGGATCGCCGCAGGATTAGCCGCGAAGAAAAGCGGCCTGAAGTACTTGGTTCTCGAGCAGGGAGACTTCGGCGGAACCATTCTCCAGTATCCGCGTTCGAAGATTGTCATGACTTCAGGTGTTGAGCTTCCTCTATGGGGAAATTTTAACATGCGCGGAGCCACAAAAGAAGAATTGCTGGATATCTGGACGGAAATCATCGAGAAGACAAAGCTCGAAATCAACCTCAATGAAAAAGCGCTGGGGATTGTAAAGACGGACGGACACTTCGAGATCACATCTGCGAAGAGTCATTATTCTGCCGGTTCGGTGATCCTTGCCCTCGGGAGGCGCGGCACTCCGCGAAAACTGGGAGTTCCGGGAGAGAATCTTTCGAAAGTGATGTACCGGTTGATCGATACCCAGGCATACCAGAATTGTGACGTTCTAGTTGTTGGAGGAGGAGACTCAGCAGTGGAAGCGGCGGTCGGGCTGGCTACACAATCTGCCAACAGGGTAACCCTTTCCTACAGGAAAGGGGAGTTTACCCGGATCAAAGAACGCAACAGGCAGCATCTTGAGAAAGCCGAGAAGGGGAAAAAGGTCAATGTTGTTTTTAATTCGGAGATTTCAGAGATCGCAGAACACCACATACTCCTGAAAACCCCGGACGGAGTACGAACAATCAACAACGATTACGTTTTCATTTTTGCTGGAGGTGAAATGCCTTTCGATTTTCTCAAAACAATTGGCATCACATTCACCACCCAGGTCGTGACCTAGTGCCATTTCTAAAAAAGAATCTTGTATTCTGGGAACCCCCTCTCAATCTCCCCCTTTCAGGGGGAGAAGACAATTTCCCTCCCCTGCAAGGGGAGGGTTGGGGTGGGGTCATGAGTTTAATGGAAAAGATATTTCTGAAAATACAACATCACTTAATTGAAACGGCACTAGTCTGTGCTGTCACTAAGGCCGTCACTTAAACTTTTTCGAAATGGCAGGGTCACATCCTTTCGATGACATCATTCACCGATACCATTCACAGATCGCCGAGAAAAATAATGCGCACCTATACATTCGCCTTATCAATTCTTTCTCCCTTTTTGTTCTTCTGTCTCTCCATTGCCCAGAATTCCGATGCCACCGTCATCGTACGTCAAACCACGCTAAACGGGTTTCTTGATGCAGTGGGACCGGTAAGCGGAAAGGCTCCGTACAATGTTTTGGGGATGAAGGGAGAATATACCTGGACCGTCAAAAACGCGCGGATCGAGCTGAAGCCGAATAAGGCGAATTTTATCGCCGATGCGAGCGTGAAGGTTGGGCCGTTTGCGTACGGCTCAGTGGCGAACGGGGATGTGGAAATAAAATATCTTCAGCCGACGAACAGAATTTCAGTGAAAGTGTTAAAGGCGAGCTTCGAAGTGTATACCAGCGTTTTCGGGAAAAAGATACATCTTGGCGACGTCGATGTGTCGAAGTTCTATCGCCCCGAGTTTGAATTTGCCGGTCCGCAGCCCGTACAACCGAGCGTGCTTGTCACACTTCCGGGCGATCAATCCAAAACAGTCTACATCACTCCCGTCAATCAAAACCTGCGAGTTGATCAAGACCAGATCGTTGTCACTTCGAACCTGAAATTCTCCGACCAGCCCCCTCCGAAGTGACCTTTTGTTTTGATCCGACTACATTACGTGAAATCGGTCAACGAAGAGATCCCATTACTTATTCAAATTAGGTTGTCACACTGCAGGGTTGCAGGTGTAATGGTTCCCGTTTCACCGGCTCCTTGTAGATAATCGTATCACCGGCATGGGAACATTCTCTTTATTTGCTTTGACTTGTGCTGACCTTTATATTTAACGGAAGCGGAGATTCTGCACAAGAATCTTTGCGGAACTCCCCGATCTCAAAAATCTCATTTTGAAACATATGAATAACCACATAGTACCGGAGGGGTCAATGCATAAATTCCTGGCGGCAGCATTGCTGTCTCTATTATTCTGTTCGGTGCCGAATTCTGCCGGTGCGCAGGTCCTGTCCTGGCCGGACTCCCTTCCCGTTTACGATCATGTCGTTATTGTCGTTGAAGAGAACAAAGACTACGAAGAGATCATCGGCAATAGTGAGTCGCCGTATCTCAATATGCTGCGGAACGAAGGGGCGAATTTCACACAGATGTACGCGGAAGAGCATAAGAGCGAAGGAA
>CAYYHS010000090.1:5593-8111 GCA_964471785.1 uncultured Chitinophagaceae bacterium | reverse complement strand
GTTTGGACATGTCCATCCCCTCGTGGCCGGACATCTGGCTGATGGCGGCTTTCAGATTGCTTTCAGAATCGATGAGGAATTGAGAAGAGGTAACAATCTTCTCTCCTTCTTTCACCCCGTCCAGAACCTGGTCGTACCCATCCGACATCACTCCAAGCTTCACTTCACGCGGTTCGAAGTAACCTCCACCCAACGCGATGACCACAATATTCCGTTCCCCAGATCTGATGACCGCCTGGTCTGGAATTACTACCGCGTTCAATTTGACAGGCGAAGTGATTTTCACAGTCGCAAACATATCGGGTTTAAGATCTGCAAAGGATGTGTTGGGGACCTCAATCCGTACTGTTGCTGTCTTTGTTTCTTCGCTCATGTAGGGATAGACAAATGTGATTTTTCCTTTGAATGATTTTCCTGGAAGGTAGGAAAGTTCGATCTCCGCAACTTGCCCAACCTTCACCCAAGGGAGCTCGCTTTGGTAAATGTCCGCAAGCACCCACATGCTGGAGAGGTCGGCAATTCTGTAAAGTTCCATTCCCGCCATCACGTTTTGGCCCTGCCGAACCATTTTGTCCATGACAATGCCGGTTACGGGGGAGTAGATGGTCATTGTCTTCTTTGGTGTGCCTCGTTCCTCAAGCGCCTTTATTTCCGTTTCCGGAATATCCCAGTACAACAATCTTCTCCGCGCACTTTGAATCAGGTCGTCCGATCCCTTTTTCGCTTCCGCCAAACTACTCTGCAACATCGTCGTTTGATATTTCAAAGCTTGGAGATACTCTTCCTGAGTGGTGACAAGCTCAGGACTATACAACTCCATTAACGGTTCTCCCTTGTGCACAACTTTTCCCATAAAATCGATATACAGCTTATCAACCCAGCCCATGATTTTAGAATTGACGGAATAGACTTTCCGTTCGTCATAATCAACCTTGCCCGTCGTTCGGATGACTTTGTTGAGCGAGCGTTTTTCAACTTGTTCGACCTGAACCCCGATATTCTGCACCGTCACCGGATCTATCTTGATACCCTTCGTATCGGTTTCACCTTCGTAGACCGGTACCATGTCCATGCCGCAATCCGGAGACTTGCCCGGTTTGTCTGAAGTGAACCAGGGGTGCATTGGATCTTTGTAATACGCGATCCGTTTTTGGCCTCCAACGGATTCTTCTTCATAGACAGGAACAAAATCCATCCCGTCTGAAGCTTTTTTGGGGAAGGGGGAAGTGATCCCGGGATTCATGGGATCGCGATAAAACGAAACCTTACGATCCGAAGAATGGTCCTTCGATAGTGATGGATGGAATATAAGCCATCCAGCCCCCAATCCGAGAATGATACTTATGACAGACGCGAAAACGATTTTTTTCATGACGACCAACTCCTTGCGATACTATTCTTGTACTTTCAATTTAATTTCCGCGATACTCATACCGACGGCTTGCTCCAACTGCGCTTGACTGCTCATATAACTCATCACCGCCATGTGATAATTGAGCTTGGACATTAATACCATACGGTAAGCATCGATGAGCATAAGGAATTCTGTTTTCCCTGTTTGATATGCTGATATTGTTGACTCGAGAGTTTGCTCGGCCTGAGGGATGACAGTATTCTTGTAGAGCGATGCCAGATTCTGGTTTGACTGGACCTTGACCAAGGCATCCTGCACCTCGTACAGGGTCATGTTCTCCATGTTTTGATAATCATTCTCTGCTTTCTTGACGTTGAGCTCGTTCTCCTCGACCTTTGACGTATATCGACCGCTCGACCAGGGCGCAAGAGGTATGCTGATGCCGGCCATCGCGGCCCAATAGTTTGGCGTTGTCTGCGTCATGTTCTTATACGTGAATCGGATCATGAGATCGGGGAAATACTCGCGTTTGGAGGAGGCAAGATCAGCTTTGTTCATCTCGATGTTGAATTTCATAGATTTCAATTCAGGGCGGCTCCCCAAAACCAAGGATCGCATTTGTTCGAATGTCCATTGCGGGATTTCCGATTCAATATCCGGAACATAACCGAGAGGGGCGTCAGCCGGGCGGCTCAACGTCGTGTTCAACATAGACTCGACCACTTTCTTTTCGCTCTGCAGAATGACCCCATCGTTTATGAGCGTGGAAAGTTCTGTTTGAGCCCGCAAGATGTCATGATGGCTCCCCATTCCGACTTCGTATTGCTTGCGCGCGATTTCAACAAATTTTCTCATCAGATCCTCGTTCTCTGCATTGATCTGAATTTTCCTTTGTGCAAGATATAGCTCGTAGTATGCATTCTTCAGATCGCGAATGACCTTGCGCTCCAATGCCTGATAACCTTGCTCCATCATGTTTGCATTACTCTCGGCCGCGGAACCCATCGCGGCGATTTTTCCGGGGAAAGGAAACATTTGCGAAACGAAATAATCTGTTTCCATCCCATTCCGAATCGGATTCGGAAACGATTGTACTGGCGTTTGGAAGAACTCGACCCCCACTTGCGGGGCGTCCCACGCAGTTGCTAGACCGATCTTCGCTTT
>CAYYHS010000090.1:0-5493 GCA_964471785.1 uncultured Chitinophagaceae bacterium | reverse complement strand
ACTCGACCCCCACTTGCGGGGCGTCCCACGCAGTTGCTAGACCGATCTTCGCTTTTGCGGCGCTTTTTTCATTGTCTGCTCCGCGCAACTGGGGATTGTTCTGGATCGCTTCAGCGACGAGTTTGTCAAGATCAAGCCTCGCCGTTTCCTGAGCGTAAAGAAAAGATGGAACGCCGAGCGCAAGACTTATGGCCGTACGTACACTCATTTTAAACATGTGATAAGACTCCTCGATTAATTTGCTAAGAAGGATTGATTCATCTCTTGCAACGGACTTCAAGCGAGAAGAAATCAATGAATCGATGTCGTCAGAGAAAATACAGATTAACTTTCTTCTTCAGATTTCTATGACGACGAGGAGATGACTGTTAGATGCGGAACGAAGAATAGAGGATACACTCCTCCACCGAGGGCGGAGTCGCGTCAAGAAGGCAAATGCTGATGCGGGATGGATAGGCGCCAGGCGTATCGGCAAATTGAAATGATAGCGGGATAAGGACGGAATTTGTTTTAGCCAGATGGAGCGAATTTACCTTCTCTGCAAGTGCCAGCCGGTCGCTCAATCCACCTACCACGGAAGTAGTATGGCATTCTGACTGAGGCGCGTCAATTGCCATCTCCGTCGAATGTCCGGTTCTTTCCTTTGGAGAGTTATTGGCGTCGTCGGAAGGTAGACAGCACGCTGGCGACGAAGATGTCTTCATCGTGCAATAGTGGACGACGGCCGTAAAGCCAGAATTGGTGAGAAGGAAAAGTGCTGCGGCAATCCCGCCCGCCAATCTTTTATGTCTAGCAAAGAAGCTCATGATCTCTATAATATACAACAACTATGCCGTTAGCCGAATTCCGCATTGCCGAGTTTTCTTGCTAAACCAGCGTCTCAATAATGGGAAATTGATCAAATTTCTCCCCGCTCACGAGAAAGGCCTCTGAATCGGCTTGGAATAGAGACGTCTTCGCCGACAGCGAGCGGACTTAAATCTTCAAATCGAAGAAAGAGTGAATCCCGATTGGTTCGATGGAATAAAACGGCTCTCCATATTCGACATCGATCAGGCTGCCGTAATGCCGATCTCTGGCTTCGATGGATTGAAGAAAGATCTTTGACGAGAGGAGGGTCTCTCGTTCTTTGCTCTTGGGATTATGAAATTGAGACTTAAATGCGGCGAGAGCAGTTTGCTTCGCGGTATAGTCTTCCGAAACATCCACGATGAAGGACGGGGCAAATTCATATTTCTGCATGTAGTGAAAATATTTCTTTGGGCGGAACGGTTCTTGCTGTCTACCCCTAACCCTCGTTGGTATTTTTTCCAGGCCGGAGAAGAACCAAGCCTCCCTGCACAACCGGTTTGCATGTTCGTGATCCGGATGTCGTTCACGCCAGTGCGGGAAGAGAATGACTTTTGGTCGGAAGGTGCGGAGGACTTCGATTACCTTAAGTATGTTCTTTCGGGTTAGTTCGATGTTCCCATCCGGAATTCCGAGGCTGCTGCGGAAATGAATTCCGAGACATCGTGCTGCTTCTTCGGCTTCCTTCTTCCGTATTGATCGTGTTCCGCGTGTTCCGAGTTCTCCTTCGGTCAAATCAAGTATGCCGACCTTCTTCCCAGCATGGACAAGTTTTGCAACGGTCGCAGCACAGGATAGTTCGATATCGTCCGGGTGAGCGCCAATAGCAAGTACGTCAAGTTCCATTCGTCCTCCTGTTCTGCAATATACACAATGAATGAATCTGGAGCAACGGGGTGATGTTTCACATTTGAATCAGAGGCAAATCAGGAATGTTTTACTTTGTTATTCTGAGCCCCGTCCTTCTTCAGGCGAGGCGAAGTATCTAGTGCCATTGCTAAAAATAGATCTTGTGTTTTTGCGACCCCCTCTCGGTCTCCCCCTTTTCCCCAAGTGATGCCTTCGGCACAGGGGGAGAGGAATTTCCCTCCCCTAAAAGGGGAGGGTTAGGGTGGGGTCAGTTGCATAGCGAAGAAACATTTTCCCAAAATACAATCTTATTTTTTGGAAACGGCACTCGATAGTGCGGCTGGAGTCAATCACAGAGTGGTTAATATTTTCGCTCGGGCCAGATCCTTCTCCCGCCAAACAGCGGCGGGAGAAGGATGACTGTATGCAATGTTTCCTATATGGTTGCTCAAATTAGGAAACTCTTCCATCTTCGTCCCTTTTTGAATTAGCCGCAATTAACGGTATATTTCTCATATGCAACCCTCGAATAACATTGTTTCCGTTACAGAGATTACACGCCGAATCAAGAGCGTGCTGGAAAGGGATTTTAGCGAGGTATGGGTGCAGGGCGAGATATCGAACTGCAAGATTCATACTTCGGGCCACTTGTATTTTACCCTGAAGGATGAAGGAGCACAACTGTCTGCAGTGATGTGGCGAAGTCGTGTTGGACAATTGCGATTCCGTCCAACCGATGGGATGAAGGTCATCGTCCGCGGCAATATAACCGTGTACGAACCGCGTGGTAATTACCAGATCGATTGTCTCCAATTGCAGCCCGTGGGAGTGGGAGAGCTGCAGATGGCGTTCGACCGCTTGAAGGAAAAATTGAAAGAGGAGGGGCTCTTTGACGAGGCGCATAAGAAGCCGCTCCCCAGGTATCCAGAGAGAATTGCGATCGTCACGTCGCTGACCGGTGCGGCTCTTCAGGATATCCTCAACGTTCTTCGAAGGAGATTTCCGGCATTAGAAGTTATTGTTGCTCCGGTGAAGGTGCAGGGGATCGGAGCTGCTGAAGAAATTGCAGCGGCAATCAATGATCTCAATGCGTTGCCGGACATTGACGTTATGATCGTCGGGAGAGGCGGCGGGTCGCTGGAAGACCTTTGGGCATTCAATGAAGAAATTGTCGCACGCGCAATATATGCCTCTTCGATACCGATCGTAAGTGCAGTCGGGCACGAGATCGATTTCAGCATCAGCGATTTTGTTGCGGATCTAAGGGCGCCGACACCTTCCGCCGCAGCCGAGTTGATCGTCCGGGACAGGATCGAAATTATTGATATTTTGCGTAGTTTTTCCTATACTATCGGTAACTTGATTCTCGCACGATTCCAATCGGATAAAGACAAAGTTCAGGCTCTGCTCCGAAGTTATTCGTTGAATCGGCCGCTCGATATGCTTAGGGAGCGAAGTCAGACCATCGACGAGCTTGATCGACGGTTACGGCAGATGGTTGCCCATCGGACTCGAATTCTGCGGCAGCAGACGGAATCTTTGGCGAAACGAATTGAATCGGTCGATCCAAAGCTGACGTTGAAGCGGGGATTTTCAATTGTCTTCCGGGACCAGAAGATTGTTCCGGCAGCGTCGCTGTTGTCGGGAGAGGACCGCATTTCAATTAAGTTTCACGACGGAACGGCGGAATCGGTCGTGACTTCGGTAAAGAAAGAAAAGAGTTGACCATGGCTTCTGCAAAGAAAGATCCGGCCAAACGAACCTTCGAGCAATCGCTCGCCCGATTGGAAAAAATTGTAGATTCCCTTGAGCAAGGCGATGTGCCGCTCGAGAACGCCATTGCTCTGTACGAAGAAGGAATTGAACTGTCGAAGGAATGCATGTCGACCCTTTCGAAGGCGGAACTGAAGATCAAGAAACTTAATAAAGATATGAGCAACAAGATTGAATTGGTGGATATCGAATGAACGAGAATTTGGCCCCGGACCTGTCAACGCATTTTCTTGACCACATTAACACCCCCCCCGATCTACGCAAGCTGGAAGTAAAGGACCTCCGCGCCGTCTCAAAAGAAATTCGCGAGTTTCTTGTCGACTCTGTCTCCAGGACCGGCGGGCATCTTGGAGCCGGGTTGGGTGCGGTTGAGCTTTCGGTTGCATTGCATTACGTCTTCGATACGCCGAACGATAAGTTGATCTGGGACGTCGGCCACCAGGCCTATCCCCACAAAATCCTTACGGGCCGGAAGAACCGGTTCCATACGATCCGGCAATTGCATGGGATCAGCGGATTCCTGAGAAGGGATGAGAGCGAGTACGACACGTTCGGCGCCGGGCATGCCAGCACCGCTATTTCTGCCGCCCTCGGCATCGCGACAGCGCGGGATTTTAACCACGAGAACTTCAAAGTGGTCGCCGTTGTCGGTGATGGATCGCTGACAGGCGGGATGGCGTACGAGGCGATGAATAATGCCGGGTTGCTCAAGAAAGATATGATTGTTGTCCTCAACGACAACCGCATGGTGTCCCTCTCTTCCGTAGCGCCAAATATTTGGTCTTTTCACGACTACTTCGCCGAAGTTTTGACCCACCCGAGCTACAATAAATTCAAAGCCAATGTGTGGGATCTTACGGGTAAACTCGATTCATTCGGCGACCGGCTGCGTTCAGTGGCACAGAACGTTGAAAAGGGATTGAAAGCGGTCATTACGCCGGGGATGCTCTTTGAGGCGCTTGGGTTCAGATACTTTGGACCTTTCAACGGCCACAATGTCGTGAAGCTGGTCGAGATCTTCCGTCATGTGAAGAACCTTAAGGGGCCCATCCTTATCCATGCGATTACGGAAAAGGGTAAGGGGTACGGACCTGCGGAAAGAGAAGCAACTCGATTGCACGGTGTCACTCCGTTCGACAAGGTCACAGGTATTTCCCCGAAGGTCCCGAACGCGCCGCCCGCATTTACAAACATTTTCGGCGAAGCACTCGTTGACATATGCCGGCAGAATCCAAAAGTCGTCGGAATCACGGCCGCAATGCCCGACGGCACCGGCCTGACGGCCCTCCAGAAAGCAATGCCGGACAGATTTTTTGACGTCGGCATTGCCGAACAACATGCCGTGACCTTTGCGGCTGGACTTGCTACCGAAGGCTATATTCCGGTCACTGCGATTTACTCTACGTTTTTGCAGCGAGCTTTTGACCAGATCGTTCACGATGTTGCGCTTCAAAACCTGCATGTTGTCTTTGTACTTGACCGGGGAGGACTTGTCGGTGCTGACGGACCTACACATCATGGGGACTTTGACTTGTCGTATCTACGGTGTGTGCCTGGGATGGTCATCATGGCGCCCAAGGATGAGAGTGAATTACGCGATATGCTGTTTACCGCCGTAGAACACCGAGGAGGACCGATCGCGATGCGATATCCGAGAGGAAACGCACTGGGCGTTACTCTCAAGAAAGGATTCGAGAAGATCGAAATCGGGAAAGGGGAAGTTCTCAGGACCGGCAACGATGTGGCGATACTGAGCCTGGGGACAGTGGTGCACAATTGTCTTGCCGCAGCCGATATCTTAGCCAAGGAAGGCATCCTCGCAGAAGTCATCAACATGCGTTTCGCAAAGCCGATCGACATGAAGCTCCTCGATCAGGTTCTGGAAAAATTTGACCGTGTGGTTACGGTCGAAGAAAATACGACGTATGGTGGATTTGGTGCAGCAGTCTTGGAGGCTATCTCAACAATGAACCACCGGGACGTCAGTATTCATGTCCACGGCATACCCGATGAATTCATCGA
>CAYYHS010000089.1:0-8122 GCA_964471785.1 uncultured Chitinophagaceae bacterium | reverse complement strand
CCACTCAATCGTTCCCGTGGGATCAAGGTCCATGAAACCGGGTTGAATGGAAGAACTTTGTGCGTTCCATAGTGTATCCAATTGTCCCTGGGCTCCTAGAGTTTGAATTTCTCCTTCGTCAGTAACCGGAACCGAATCGAATGCACACGTAGAGCATTTCTTTATGAATTCCATATTCCCGATGATGAGATTAAAATTATCAAAAGTATTTAATCCAGTCGCATCATTGGGCCAAAGAGAGACCAACGGGCTTGGCCACCCTCCAAATGAAACCCTGTTGCTGATCTGGAGTGACACTCTGTTGCCGTTCATCAACCCTAAGCGTTGAGCGCTCGGATCGCCGGCTTCATCGGTCGGTCCTTGGTAAGGGTTTTGGGCATGGACTTGCGTGGTGAAGAACAAGAGGATGCCGCTTACCATTGTCGTTGGGACGTAATGTCGAAAAAGCATTTTTACTCTCTCCTTAAGGAATGGTGTTTCTTAAGTTCTTTCCTTAGAATATGAATTCAATTCCTAGTTTCACGGAACGCGGATTGCTGTATGAAGAAGGATCGTTAATTCGGTTATAAATCGTGCTGAAGTTGCTCCTGTAGGAAGCAATGTCCGTGTCCAGAATTATCTGCTGGTCGGCTCTCCCGGTGGTACTGTTTACTGCCGTTTCGTTAAGCCTGTCCAGCAGGTTATACACAAGCAGTGTAAGCCGTGCGCGAGTCGAACCAACCGAAAAAAGCTGCACATATGCATCAAAATCAACTGAGAAGAGAGATGGCATTTCAGAATTGTTAGGCTGAAGTGTTGCCAGTGCCTGGAAGCTTGACGTAAGCGGTTGCCAGCCGTATGGTAGACCAGAATCAAAACGACCGGTGAGTGAACCACCATATTTTTCCGCATTATAGGCAAGCGACGCGTTGAGCGTGTGACGCTGGTCCCAATCCATTGGAATAAGGATGTTCACGGGGTCTTGTTGCTGTCCGGCGCGGCTGAACGTGTACTGGGGACTATTGGCATTCCCGCGTGTGTATTGCAAGGTATAATTCACTCCGGCAGAGTAGTTGCCGGAATAATAGTCGTACTTCAGCTCGAGTCCCCGGGCATTTCCGTAGTCAAGGTTTGAGTAGAGCCCGTATTTTACGGCATTATATGTTTCGACGATTCTCGTTCCGAGCAGGTCATAAATGTCGCGATAAAAAACGGCTACTTCGACGCTCATGTTCGTGTTCAACTGTTGCCACAAACCCGACTCATATTGAATAGTGCGCTGAGGTTTAACGAGCGGGTTTCCCATGAGCGTCTGATAATCGCCCGGGGGAACGACATGTTGATAATTCACGTACAGGGCATACAATGGAGGCATCTGGAAGAAATGTCCGTAGGAGAACCGGAGAAGTGCTGCATCTCCCAACTTGTACGAAATGCCGAACCGGGGGCTGATCTGGTAAACGGAAGGAGCTTTAAGGTACGTGCTCTGCGAGCTGTTGATCACATCGTTACCCGGATTTCGCGGGTCGGAGGGATACGTCGTGTTCGGATTAAAGTAGTCATAGCGTAAGCCAAGATTGATCACCATGAGATCATACTCCATCTTGTCCTGCACATAGGCCGAGCCCTCATACGGTTTCACCCGATAGATGTCGGTGTATTGTGATCTTCCGAGGACAACCTCCGGCTTATAAAAGACGTAGATTCTCTTTCCGGTAAGCGAATCGTCATAGGAAAGATTTTCCAAGGATGTGCCTTGGTATGCATTTTGGATCGTAGTGTTGAATCGGTGAATATTATGCTGAGTAATATCGATTCCCCCTTTGAACGTGTGGTGGTTGTTCAACTGAGCCGTTGCATCTAATTTCGCTTTGTAATCCTCGTTCCAGTTTTCGCTCCAGCCTTTGTCTTGCCCTCCGGTAGAGAATCCGGGATTAGCGCTGCTCTGAAGCGCATATTCATCACTGACATAACGATACACCGGTAAACCAATAATATTGAGGCTATCCGTGCCGTTGGAATTCCTGACAATGGCAAAAGGATCTTTGAACAGGTAACTCGCGTTCCAATCCTTCAGATAGCTTGCTTTGAATTCGTAGAAGACCGACGGAGTCAGCGTTTGATTCAGTGTTCCTGTCAACAATTGTGATCTCCCGTAGTCGGTTTTTCGGCCTTCAGGATTATATTTGTAGAAGTGGTTGTACGTTCCCAGCCCGGAAGAGCCATTATCCCCATTGCTCTCATTGTAAGAATATTCAAGAGAAGACCTGAGCGTTTGCGAAGGTTTAAACGAAACTTTCCCAAACGCAGTGGTGTACTCGCTTGTTTCCATCGGGACAACAGCGTTGTCGCCCGTATGATCTGAACGCCACTGTGCTGAATCCTGAGAGCTCCAGTCGCTGTAGTTGTCCGGCATGAAGCGCCGGATGCCGGTCCGTGGACCTACATTATTCTAATATCGTCCGTTGGCGATGAACGTCAGTAGATTTTCAACGATGGGTCCCTGAAGCAGGAGCTTATAATCCTGGCTTCCCGGAAGATCTGCAAGACGCGAGTTCTTGATGTTCGGAAAAACACTGGTGTGCGAGGTAGCAAAGTTGCTCCCGGCCGCGTACGCGGAACCCTGAAAAGTGTTGCTCCCATCTTTCGTGATAGCGTTGACGACACCGCTCATTGCGTTGCCATACTCGGCGTTGAATGTTCCCGTAATAACTTCCACTTCCGAAATAACGTCATTTTCCACCGAGACTGCGCGATCAAGATTGTACGGCTCCTGCACCTGTACCCCGTTGACAAGATACGCCACCTCTTTGTCTCTGCCGCCCCTGAAATGTCCGCGCACCACACCGGCCTGCAACGCGACAACTTGATCAAGATTCTCCACCGGAAGCTCCTTGATCTGATCGGAGGTCACATTCCTGATTGAACTCGTCTGGTCTTTTTTCTGTTGAATACGCTCGGCGGTAACAACAACCTCCTGTCCTTCAACGAGACTCTCTTTTAATTTGAAATCTGCCGTCGTTGTTCTGTTGACCGAGACGACAATATCTTTAATGACCATCGATTCATACCCTACGCTGCTTGCGCGTAACCGGTACGTTCCCGGCGGTATATTGATGATAAAATACTCTCCGTTCATATCTGCGGCAGCTCCCGAGTTCGTCCCTTCAAGGATGATATTGGCTCCAACCATAGGTGCGCCCGTCTGAGCGTTGGTCACCTTACCTGAGATCTTCCCTGTGGTCTGAGCAATACTCTCGGCCGATAGTGAAACGAGAATGACTGTGAAAACGCACAACCACTTTAGCGGACGATTCGTTGTGAGTCGGTTATTTGGCATAGAAGCCTCTTTTAAATCCATTTCCGGAATTTTTGAACAGCGAGCCTCTGTCTTATCCGCGAACGGGTCCAAAGGCATTGATTGATTTGCTCTGATGCGACTGCATTTCTTTCGGTTTATCGTTTTCCCGCATCGGCGCTTAGGGCTATCCCCTAAGCGCCAAATGCAAGAAATCAACATGCTGTTGATTGATGTATGAGGACCGATGTTCTTATTTCATCAGGACCATCTTGTGAATCAACGACCCTTCGGAGGTCTGCAATCTGTAGAAGTAGACACCGCTGCTCAGGCCGCTGCCAGAAAACACTGCCTGGTGCGAACCCGCTGTCTGTATACTATTCACAAGTGTCGCCACTTGCTTGCCCAGCAGATCGAACACGGTAAGAGTTACCTTGCCGCTATTCTTCAAAGTATAGGCAATTTTCGTGCTAGGGTTGAACGGATTCGGATAGTTCTGCGCAAGTGAAAAATCGGTTGGTTCGATTTTAGTAGTGGGGACGCCCAAAACAACAGAGTGATTGGCATTAACCCGCACTAAATCTATTGCAGCCCATGAGCTACCTACGGGAGATGCGTTCTTGAACAACACGCCAAGTCTCTTGCCGACAGCGGCGGGAACCGTGCTGATGTCAACGCCGACCGAATATTCAGCCCAGCTATAATCGACGTTGAGCGCATCTTCGGAAAAGGCGAGCGTGACTCTCTTGCCCGTCCCATCGACATAGTACAACTCCGAATGCAACACGGTGGAAGCGTACGTGACTCTTCCCATGACCCTCAGTGAAAGCACATCACCAGTCTTGATTGTATAGTTGGTCGTGTTCCATATAGAAGTATCACTTCCTTCCATATATGCTGTATATATTCCATCCTGAGCACCTTGACCTGTTTCTATGCCGGAATCATAAACAGTACTATCGGTCGCCCAGCCCGGGACATCTGCCGAGTCAGACTGTGGTTTAGTGCCGGACCCTGGCCCATTAAAGCCTCCAATTTTGCCCGAGTCGGGTTGTTCAAAGCTGTAATTGGGCACTTCGACGATCGTCGAATCTTCGTTTGTCAGCCGTATGTTGTCAATTTCAAGCCACGATGCGGTGGGGGAAATATTGTGAATGAGGATACCCAGATGATGGCCGCTCGCTGCTGCCGGAATAGAAGAGACCTTGAGCGTATAGGTTGCCATGGTGCTCGTGGGTGCATTTACCGCTGATGCAAGAACAACCCTTGGGGCCTTTGCTGAGTCCCCATTCAAGTAATACAACTCAATTAAGAATGCTGTCACATTATAGCTATTTCTTGCATCTACCCATAACTTGAGCTGATCATCATCAAAAGCTCGCCTGGGCAAGGTCTGATATATTGCAGAATCGCCACTCATTAAAAATGCATCATATTTTCCAGCCGAGGTAGCCTTCGCTTCAATGCCCGAATCAAAGCACGACGAATCGGGTGAATCAACATTCCAGCCCGGGACGACAAGAACCTTGTAGCCGGTTCCCGTGTGTGTAGTTTTTCCATTGAAGCCTTCGATCTTCCCCGAGTCTGGTTTCTCGAAGCTTGGATTTATAACTGTGATATTCCTTTGTGCAGACGCTTGTATTGACAAGAATGTAAGTGCACAAAGAATCAGGAGAGTTACTCTTGCAATTTTCATATGCTTATCTCCGTGGGTTTTGTTTGGTGAATGTCCCATTTCATTTTTCTTTTTTACTTCAAAAACGTTGAATGATGCCGATCTCACCTCCTTCGTTCTAGGCTTGGTTCTTTGGCCTTGGATATGTTTCGCAAAAGTTGTTTCGTTTATTGTTTTACGCAAATAGAAAAGAGAAAATGTTTCGGGTAATGCTGGAATAGTTTCGTGTTTTCTGAATCTTACGAATTGGTTTTCTATGGTACTACTCCTTGCAGCGCAAGATGCATAGTAATGAGTAGGGGTTCGATTTTGCTATTTGAGCAAAGTTAGTTTCTTTGTTTCGGAATACTTCCCGGCCTGCAGACGGTAGAAATAGACCCCGCTCGACAATCCCTCTGCAACCCATTGCTTCGAATGGTTGCCGGCAGGCACCTCTTCATTGACTATTGTTGCCACCTCTCTCCCCATCACATCGAACACTTTCACCGTTACGAACGAGGTTGACGGAAGGCTGAAAGAGATTGTTGTCGATGGATTAAACGGGTTGGGATAATTCTGATGCAGTGCGAATCGGTCAACAATCACAGGTTGTTTTTCATTTCCGACAGACACGACATTGCTGCCGGACTCGATCATAACATATTGCACTGAAAATGCGGGTGACGCAAAGCTGATCTGGCTTCCAATGGGATATCCCCATGCCTTGATGCCGTCTAAATTTTGCGGCCCAGGTCCCCAGGGTACGCTCGTTGGACCGATTCCATTCACAACAACCGTCTGCGACTTTCCATACTTGTCATTGTTGGCGCCCGTTAATGAGTAGACGTAGAACCGGTTCCCAACACCGATGTTCCCCGTCGCTAATTTTACCACCTTATCGGTCTTATTCTTGTTGACAACGACAACTCCCAACTCTCCTGAGGCAAACCTGGTCGCATAGGCAAGCATGTCGTTGTACACTGGTGACGTTGTGACGGTTGTGCTCACCGTGTGGTCTCCGGTGAAGCGCTGCAAATATGATAAATAGTAGAAATCAGGGCGGGGATTCCACAACGGCACACCGGGGTCCGCTGGGACCTTGTAACAAAACATTCCATCTTTTTCCTGGCTTGCAAGAAGCCAGCGGCAGGACATTCCATAATTATTCTTTATCATCTCAGAGTATGCCACCACTGCCTCTACTCCATTGATCGTCGATGTATAGACCGAATCGGGTCCACCGCTATTCCATTCTGTTAACGCAACCGGTTTCGATAATGCCCCCTTTGCCGCAATGTCTTTGTGGATGAATGTAATGTTGTCGTTGATTGCCTGACGAGCGGCGTCCACCTGGTTTTTCAGATAGTCGTAACCGCCGCCCAAATAATTATGTTCCACATAGAAATCCGGCGAATCGCCGACTTCGGAGAAGACTCCGGCATTAAATGTCCTGTCAACGACATTCCAGCCGTTGGTGCCGTCAAAATTATTAATCTGAGCTCCAATGTAGATCGTGGCTCCTGCTTCGGCGGCAGCTGCTTTCATCGAGTCGACAAAAATTTTGAAATGTTTCCCGTACAATGCGCCGGTGATTGTGTCCGGTTGTCCATCTTTATTGGTTGCCGTATCGATCCGCCAGCCTGCTTCCCATGGTCCGCCGTCTTCATTACCAATTTCCCAGAACTTGGTACGGCCATTGTCATAACGCACCCAGTCGGCTGCATAATGGGCCGCCTGGTTTGCCGGATGCGCGCTCGTGCCATAACGTGCGTAGGCGTAGTTAATGGTGATCAATCCTTGAGCGCCTATCTGTTGACGCAGACTGTAGTATTGATCAACGGTCAACGGGTACCAAGAACTCAGTTGCGGAGCGAAACCTGTTAGCGTCCATTTTCCCGTATTGCCATCCCACGACCAGATTTTTGCGGGTAGATCGCCCGGATTTCCTTTCCAGAAATAAATATCGGACCAGCTTCCCCCCGGAAAACGAATGAGTGTCGGAGCTAATTGCTGAAGTTGAGATACGACCGTTGGATTATTCAGATTTGTTCCAACCCAAACTGCAACAGCATTACCGAAGACGTATTTTGAGATCTTCCCCAGGGTATCATTGGCAATTGTCACCGTCACCGATGGAGTTGTCGAAGGCTTGTCTGCCGCTTCAAATGCAGGAATGACTGCCGTCTTAGGCACAAAGTCTTCCAGGAAACAATTCGGAGTGTTTTGCGCCAGGAGCCGGGCCGACGCACACCACAGCAGCAAGAGAACAAACGACCTCTGACAACTTCTCACGGGAAGTTTTATCCTTGTGGAGGTCGCGGCCGTCCGACGTTTGCTCAATCCCACTCTGCTATTCATCAAGAACATCTCCTTGAGTCCCGTCGTCGATGAGTGATTCAAAACGATTTCCCTTTATCATATGTGGAGTTTCAAAGTAGAGATCGCCATTGCCGTTTGGATCGGCTTTTTAGTCGATAGAAATGATTTCTGTCCCCGAGCCGATCGAGGTCACGTACGTTTTCAGTTCTCTTTGATAGCGGCGTTGATACTGGGCGCACATTTTTTTTGCCACCTTTTCAACGCTTCCTTTTTCGATAAGAGAGATCGTGCATCCTCCGAACCCTCCACCCATCATCCGGGATCCATAGACGGACCTTTCGTCCATAGTTAACTCCACCAGAAAATCCAATTCTGCGCAGCTCACGGCATATTCGTGGCTCAGGCCGTTGTGGCTTTCGTACATGAGGGATCCAAAACGCTGGAGATCCTTTGCCACCAAGGCAGCACAGGCGCGGAGCACCCGGCCATTCTCTTCGATGACAAATTTGCAGCGAAGATAGATCGTGGAATTCAACACTCCTTCAAATTCACGCAGCATATCAACGGAAACGTCCCGCAGACTCATCACGTGAGGATACGTCTCCATGATCTTTGCCACTCCCGAGTTGCATTCCATTCTTCTTTGATTGTACTCCGTCGAAGCCAGGGCGTGAGAAATGCCAGTATCAAAGAGAACGATAGCCGTAGAATTGGTATCGAACGGATACATTGTGTGTTCGAGCGTTCGACAATCGAGGCGAAGCGCCTTTCCCTGTTCACCGAAAATGTTGATGTACATATCCATGATCCCACACTGGAGACCAACGAAATCGTTCTCGGCTCGATGGGCGAGCTGAACAAGAGAGAGATTG
>CAYYHS010000088.1:0-8138 GCA_964471785.1 uncultured Chitinophagaceae bacterium | reverse complement strand
ACCTGACATGAGCGGCGGCCGACGACCAGGACGGACTCGACATCGGGATGCAACAGAGATTCATGAAGTACTCCTTCACCGACCATACCGGTAACTCCGAAGACAATCGTCTTGAATTTCATCGTTCTCTCCTCTTATGCAGGTTTGTTCGCAGTCCTTATTGCTCGCTGTCCAGCGTGGACATCATATGCTCTGGATACCGATCACCAGCAACCGACCCGAGCGGAATTGCGCGTTCAATTGCAGCTTGATCCTCTGGAGTGAGAACGACGCTGAGCGAGGCGAGCGCTTCCTTCAGCCGGTCTCGTTTCCGTGCACCAACCAACGGCACGATATCTTTTCCACGCGATAAAGCCCATGCAATCGCAAGTTGAACGACCGTCACCCCTTTTCTTTCGGCAACAGTCCTGAGGGCTTCGACGAGAGCAAGATTGTGATCGATATTCGCGGCGCTAAAACGGGGACTGTTCTTTCGGAGATCGTTCGGAGTTGTTGCGCCATCCTTGGACCAATGTCCCGTAAGAAGTCCGCGCGACAACACGCCATATGCCGTGATGCCAATGCCAAGCTCCCGGCATGTTGGAAGAATCTTATTTTCGATCCCCCGGTAGAGCAGGGAATACTCTATCTGCAAATCACAGATCGGGTGAATCGATTGAGCACGTTGGATCGTTGCCGCGCCCGCTTCCGACAGTCCAATATGCCGGACGTATCCTACCTTCACCATGTCGGCAATGCCCCCGATCGTTTCCTCGATTGGTACGGCCGGATCGACACGCCCCAATCGATAGATATCTATATAATCGGTCCTGAGCCGTTTCAACGTATATGCCAAGAAGTTCTTAACGGCAACAGGACGTCCGTCATTTCCAATCCAATTTCCCTTTGGATCGCGCATGCCGCCGAATTTAACGCTTATCTGAAGATTCGCTCGATTCTGTCCCTTCAGTGCATCACCTATTAACATTTCGTTGTGGCCCATTCCATAATAATCCCCCGTATCGAGCAAAGTGATTCCTGCATCGATTGCGCTGTGTATCGTTGCGATGCTCTCTGTTTCGTCGGCAGGGCCGTAGAAATCCGACATCCCCATACATCCAAGCCCGATCTCCGAGACCGCCGGCCCTTCTTTTCCTAAAATTCTCACGATATTTTTCCTCCCGAAGAATTCACCGTTTCCTGCCGCCGAATAATGCCAATTCAAACACTTTGAAATAACAGTCCACCTCCCGAAACCCGATCTGTCTGAGCCATTCGCACTGAATCTCTACAGGAGCCAATATGTTCGCCGCCTTATCGTCCCTGTTCAGATACTCTGCCGCAACTTTTTCTTTCGAGATGGTCGGATCGCTCTCGCGATGCATCTTATAGATCGAGTCGATGAAGTAACTATCGAAGAGAAAATGCCCCACTTCGGAGGTAGGCAAGACATGCTCAAGATTAAGAAATAACCCTCCGGGGGAAAGGAGGCCAAAGATTTCCGAGTAGATCTCCCTCTTTATGATGGAGGTTAAGTGCTTCGATCCTTCTCCCTCCAGAAATCGACAGGATCAGGTCAACGCCACGATTCACTTTGAGATGGGGGTCTGCAAATTCCAGCCAGCGCTCTATTCAACTGCAGGTTTCACCAGGTGCAGTTTCTCAATCTCCTTAAGCGCCTTAAATATCTCCTGGTGCCGTTGAAGATACTTCAACGTGTCCTGCCCATTGAGAGAGGCATCTTTCATCTTACGCTGATTTTCTGCAAGCTCGAGCTCCAACACCCTTTTCTTCAGGCGTTTAATTGCCCCGCCGGCTCTCTCCCATGTCCGGGTTTCGCTCAACCGTGCTCCAACGCTATCCCATCGGATCCCGAGCTGATATCGCGAGAACGAAAGATCGGAGATCAACTTTCTCACCTCCTCCGTCGAAGCCTTTAGGATGACTGCCTTGACGTCGACAACTCCTTTTTCGTCAAACTCATCGATGAGCAGTTGTGCGACCTCTCTCGCTTTCGAATGCGAAAACTCATCTGCGCGGACATAAGAAAAAATAAACGGGATCATCTCTTGCGGCTCATCCAGGGCGACTGAAAGAAGTTCTTTCTCCTCCAGGGGTATCTCGCGCGGATCATCTCCATTGCCTTCCTTATTCCCGAGTTTCGCCTGGGGCTCCGATTTCCTTGTGGGAGTGTTCAGGAACCTTTCCGGGACCTTCTTATTGAATTTTTCCAGCTCGGAGTAAAGCGCCGATTCATAGAGCTTGTATTTCTCGGCTACATCCTTTATAAAAAATGTTTGACGAAGCGGATCTTTAATTTTCGATATGGTCTGAACGAGTGTCCGGACCGCCTCCGCCTTCCCTTCCGGCGAATCAAGTTTCCCCTCTCGCCGGAGAGTGTTCGCCTTGAAGTCAATGAATGTGATCGCTTTCGCCAGCAGCTTCTTGAACGCCTCCCCTCCATTCTTCTTTACGAAAGAATCGGGGTCTTCCCCCTCCGGAAGTTCAGCAATCCGGACATCCAGGTTATTCTCGAGGATCAATTCGATTCCGCGCACCATGGCAGAAACGCCCGCGGAATCGGCATCGTATACGAAGATAATATTCTTAGTATACCTGGCGATGAGTTGAATTTGCTCTACTGTCAGGGCCGTGCCGCTGGAGGCCACGACATTCTTTGTGCCCGATTGATAGACGGAGAGAAGATCCGCATAGCCCTCGACAAGCACCGCTGCATCTCTTTCACGAATCGCCTCTTTCCCTTGAGAAAGTCCGTAAAGGATTTTGCTCTTGTGGTAAATCGGCGTTTCGGAAGAGTTGATATATTTCCCGAGCGTGTCATCGTCATAGAGCTTGCGCGCGCCGAAGGCAATAACTCTTCCTGTGGTTGAAAAGATCGGGAACATTGCTCTTCCCCGGAAAGCGTCGTAGTACCCGCCATCATCCCTCCTGCGAGCGAGACCGACTTTTTCCAGGTACTCCGGCTTAATCCCTTCGTCCCCCGCCTGCTTCACAAGGGCATCCCACGCCCGGGCAGAGTAGCCCAAACCAAATTCTCTTATGATTTTTTCCGAAAAACCTCGGGACTGGAAATACTTAAGTGCGAAGGCTCCTTCTTCGGTACCGGTTAAATTCTGGTAAAATCGCTTTGCCGCAAATGTGCAGGCGGAATATAACTTATCCGTCTCGCTCGCGGATTGCATCGCCTCTTCCGACCGGACGATCTGAATGCCCGCACGCTCCGCCAGTATCTCGATCGCCTCGATGTAGCTCGCTTTCTCCCACTCCATAACAAACGTCACCACATCACCTCCGCGGCTGCACCCGAAACAGTGGTACATCGCTTTATCCGGACTTACATTGAAGGAGGGCGTCTTTTCGGAATGGAAGGGGCAAAGTCCGAGATAGTTCTTTCCCCTCTTCTTCAATTTCACGAACATGCCGATATATTCTACAATATCGGTTGCGTTTCGGATTTCCAGAATTTTATCGTCGGGGATTCGCACGAAGAAAAGGTAGCGAAAACAGCCAGGAAAAACAAGAAGTGGTGTGAGTCCTGAGTTCTGGGTCCGGAGTGCTGGGTTCTGGCTCCTAAGTTCTGAGTCTTGAATTCTGTATTCTGTATTCTAAGTCCTGCGCTCCACGGTCAGGTGATTGGATCAAGAGTTGATGAAGCGGTTCGAAGAGAGGCGATGCCTATGTCTGGTCCGCTGGACCTTTGCCGGACGACGGAAGAGAAGCTTCGAGACGTGCCTGTTGATACAATCGGTAAGAGAGATTGATCCCCCAGGCGATTGCACCAAGCGATATGAGCAATCCGGAAAAGTAAAAGAGATTTCCCAAAGGAACTGCCCAATCTAGCATATCATGCTTTCCGAGAAAAGTAGCCCAGTCATGTTTTGAATGGTGACCGCCGAGAAGAGGCAGTATCTGAGTCTCGGCATCCCTGACATAGATGCTAACATCTACCAGACTTAAACCCGTGAAGAAAGCAGCGACCGGGGCAAGTGCAGATTCTTCACGCCGAGCGACGATAAGCCAGACAAACGGCACGAGCACTTGCATGATGGATCCCCCCAGGATATAGAAATCTTCGCCAAGGAATCTGAAGAAGAAGTGTCCCGCCTCATGGATGTAGAGAATGAACAAATGCGTGAGCCAGAGAAGAGTCGGGAGGTGAAAAGCCCTGGTCGGCTCATAGAGGTTGAACGGAAGTTCAAACCAGAGGTAGATCAGGATTGCATAGCCAAAAAGACTGAAAATGAGTTTTTGTTTGGCCATAGACAGATCACAGTGAGCCGGGAATTATCCGCGCGCGTGCAACTCAGGGCCAATTTCCTGAACAAACAAAATATCTCCATTCCTCCGCTGCCCAATCCTTGAGCGGCGGGGTGTACACAAAAAGTCCCGCAGGTGCGGGACTTTGAATCTTACTCGGACGTTAGCTCGGCTCGGGTTGGTTGGTTCTCATACACCTTTTTTCTCCCCGGCTTAGTTCTCTTGCGCATGTATCGCCGTTCGAGCTGTGCCTCAGGCTTTTTCTCTTCCTCCTCGACATCCGGATATTGGTAGATATCGTATTTGAAATTGCGAAGGATGATATTGTTGCCATTCCTTCCGAGCACGTACTGGGGCAGCAACGGGATCTTCCCTCCGCCCCCGGGCGCGTCGATCACATAATAAGGAATAGCCAGACCCGAAGTGTGCCCGCGGAGCTTGTCCATGATGTCCAGCCCAACGCTCACCGGAGTCCGGAAATGGTTCGCCCCTTTGGTAATATCTGCCTGGTACAGGTAGTATGGCCGTACCCTCATGGTCAGCAGTTTGCGCATGAGTTCCAGCATTACGTCGGCGTTGTCGTTGACCCCTTTCATGAGCACCGCCTGGTTGCCGACGGGAATTCCGGCATCGGCGAGCATTTCACAGGCACGTTTCGCTTCGGTCGTGCATTCCCATGGGTGATTAAAATGCGTGTTCACGTAGATCGGGTGGTACTTCTTTAGCATCTTGCACAATTTCGGCGTTATGCGTTGTGGAAGGACACATGGCATCTTGGTGCCGAGGCGAATGATCTCGACATGTGGAATTGCACGCAACCCGGAAATAATTTTTTCCAGCATGACATCGGTGAGCATCAGCGGATCGCCCCCTGAAAGGATGACGTCGCGAATCTCGGGGTGGGCCGCAATATAATCTAGGCCGCTCTGAATGAACTTCATGCTGATCTTTCCGGAATCCCCGACCTTTCGCTTGCGGGTGCAGAAGCGGCAGTACATCGAGCACTGGCTCGTCGTCAGGAATAAGACGCGGTCCGGGTAGCGATGCGTAATGCTCGGGACGGGGCTGTCGGCCTCCTCGTTCAGCGGATCGAGCGGAAAGTCATCTTCCATGAGTTCCTGCGCGTCCGGGATACATTGAAGCCAAATGGGATCGCCGGGATACCGGATGAGGCTGAGGTAATAGGGGTTGATGCGGATGTGAAATAAAGAGTTAAGTTTTTCCGCGAGTTCTTTGTCGAAGTTAAAGCGTTCGACAAGGTCTTTGCCGCTGTCAACACTCGCCCTCAGCATTTCCTGCCATAGTTCCATACAAAAAATTACCTTTGATGTTTATAAATTTTTTCCGTAGATGATCAGGTCATCTCCCGGTCTGTAATATTCCTTGATGCAAGCGTGCCGCACAAACCCTTTCCGTTCATAAAACGCGCGGGTGTTTTCATACTTCGGAGTCGATGACGTCTCCGCGATTAACATCCGCCCTCCCTTTGCCTTCAAATGGCCCTCGACAAAGCGGAGAAGCTGTGAGCCGACCCCTTTACCGTGTTCCGTCGGATTGACGGCGATCCAGTAAAGATCATAGGTCCCGTGTGTCGAAGGCGTGGGACCAACACAGACGTAACCGGTAACCGCCTCCGTTTCATCGACAGAGGAAAAGAGCTCATAATCTTTTTGATCTGCATCATCGAGATAGATTCCGACCAATTCAATCGCTACACCTATTTCTTCTTCACTGAAAACATCCGTCGCACGCAACAGACGCTCGATCGGTTCCTTATCCTCACGCCGGAGAGGACGAATGTTCATGACAGCTCCAAGAAGTACGGGAGAGACCGGCTACGGATTTCGCTTCAGCGCGCATTCAACAATTTTTCCGATCGTCTCATTGAAAGTATATCCGTACGTCGTCGTCGAGCGGATGAACCCGGCGTCGTCCGAGATATCCGGATTGGGGTTCACTTCGAGGACATACGGCTTGTTATTTTTTGCGAGGCGAAAATCTATGCGGGCGTAATCCCGGCACCCCATAATGGAAAACGCCTGCAAAGCAAGTTCCTTCACTCGCGCCTCCACCGTCGGCGAAAGATCCGCCGGACAAACCCCCTTCGTTCCTTCGAACTCAACCGAACCGCTCAGCCACTTCGCATCGTACGTGACAATTTTCGGATAGCCCGCGGGAAGCCCGGAGAAATCAATTTCGGATATCGGAAGAACAACAGGTTTCCCGTTCCCCAGGACGGCCACGTTGAGTTCGCGGCCCTCGATGTATTCCTCGACGATTGCCGGCTGGTCAAATTCTTGGAAAATATGCCGCACCCGCTTTTTAAGAGCAGTCATCGACTCGACAATTGAATCGTTGTCGACGCCCACGCTTGCGTCTTCTTTCGCCGGTTTGACGATAAGGGGAAATGCCAACGCGAAATTATCTGAATCAATCTCGTTCACCTGCTTGCAGACAAGAAATCGGGCGGTGGGAATGCCATGATACGAAAGTATCTCTTTCGTCCTGGCCTTATTCAGGCACGTCCCGAGCGTAATGCTCGGAGAGCCGGTGTACGGTATCTCCATAATTTCATAAATACCTGCCACGTGCATTTCATGGATAGCCTGGTCGCCGAGCGATTCGACAAGGTTGAAGATGAGGTCCGGCTTTTCTGTCTTAAGGAATTCCAGGAGCTTCTCAACATTGTTCGACATGTTGAAGATCGATGTCTGGTACCCCAGTTCACCGAGCGCCGTCTGTATTTGTTCCCTCTCTTCTACGACACCCACCTCGGACATGTCGACAAGGCCGGCTGCACGCGCTTTCTCTAAAGCAGATCCTTCATATATTGTCCCCGATTCCGATATGAACTTTCTTCCCTCCGCGGTAAGCACTGTCGGTTCATTAAAGATAACCGATACATGCAGTTTCTTTCTCATACCGTCGCTCCGTATATGTGAGTTGGATAGATCTGCATCTCGTTCGATATCAATGGGTTAGGGCTCATACGGCTAACCTGTAGCGTTTGCAGGCCTCATCCAGCACACGATTCAACATCTCATCATAGGACATTCCAGCTGCACGGGCGGCCTTGGGAAAACACGAATTGTCTTCAACCTTGGGCAAAATTCCGGGAAGAGGATTGATCTCTATAATATTGGGGATTCCGTCTTTGTCGAGGCGAACATCAATGCGTGACCAATCTCGACACCTGAGTGCCGAATACGCCTTCGTGCAGAGGTCGGTGATACCGGCATTGAGGGCCGGGGTTAACTTTGCAGGACATTCAAAAATATCAAGCGGGCTCGAGGCTTGATCCCATATCCATTTGGCCTCGAATGAATAAATCGGGTTGACGCCTTTCGGGAGTGAATCAAAAACTATCTCTACGATTGGGAGCACTTCTACTGTAGACCCGTTCCCGATCATCGCAACGGTGAATTCACGTCCGGGCAGGAACTCTTCCACAATAACCGGCTCGTCGTACGTCGAGAGCACCTTTTCGATTTGCTTCCGCAATTCGCTCTGGCTGCCGACAAGGGAAGCGTCGAAAATGCCTTTGCTCGATCCTTCATTGAGCGGCTTGACCATGCATGGGAAACCTGCGTGGAACGATGACAGGTGCGAGAGGGAATCGATAACGGAGAACTTTGCGGTGGGAATTTTATGGTATGAGAGAATCTCTTTGGCTCTTGATTTGTCGAGACAGATCGCGAGCGTCAGTGCATCGGAGCCGGAGTATGGGATGCCTAGCATCTCCAATATTGCCGGGATCTGCGCTTCACGCGAGACGCCGTTCTGACCTTCCGCGATATTGAAAACAATATCCGGAGTCAAAGCACGGAGCTTTTCGAACGCATCGTGATCGGCTTCGATCATCGTGATGGAGTGGCGGAGAG
>CAYYHS010000087.1:0-8171 GCA_964471785.1 uncultured Chitinophagaceae bacterium | reverse complement strand
TCTACGTCCCGGTAGCGCCGGAGGTACTCGGCTCCGAGCTCGGGCGTGTATTTGAAAGGGAGAATAATTTTCATATCACCTCCCTGAGACGATGATCCTTCGTTCATTTCGTGGAGTTTCGTCTGCAGGCCCTGTACTTCCAACAATTTCTCTGTGTATGTTGGATGGTTCTTGCTTACTGTTCTTTCTAAGATCCCAAGTTACACCTGTTTCACATTCAGTTGTGCGGTGAGATCGGCCGCGACTTTGATAGACGCCTCCACTTGTTCGGGGACAGCAACAACTCCCGTCCGCAACTGAAACGTTTTGAAAGAATCCTGAGCCGCCTGGATATCATCGAGATTCTTTTTGTACCGTTGTTCGATAAATTCCCGGTTACCTTTTGCGTTCTGGACGTGCAACTCGGAATTGATGTCATTGAGCATTTTGACAAAGTAGTTCGCCATGTTGGCCGCCCTCTGCGGGTCTTTGTCATAGACTGATATTTCCAGGCTCCCTTCCTCGGACTGCTCAAAATCGACGTTGCCGAGCAGCTCTTTTATCGTCTTCTCACGCCGGTACTTTGTGATGTCATACACATTCACAAGGTCAAACTTCTCAATGACAGCCATGAGCGCCCGGTCGCTTTTGAGAATTGCAACATAGCGGTCCAAGTCCGAATTGCCAGTCAACGCAGACAACTTCTTCGCGGGTGAGATGGAACTCACAAGTGAGGAAATGCCGCTCAGACCGGAGAAGAGATCTGTGTTCTCCGCCGGAAAAACTGAGGCTGTCGATTTGTACCATTTCGGAAGGAAAAATGTCACAATGCTCGTCAAGATCGTGACGCCGAAAACGAATATGATAAAGGGCCTTTTCCTTCGAGCGATCACGGAAAGAAAGTCGACGACCATTTCGGCACCCGGCCTTGCGGAGGCCTGCGCTGGGTTCTGCTGTTCAAGTGTGCTCATAGTGTTTTCGATTTCTTTATCATTTCTAGAATTTGGTCGTCAAGATCGCTAGCGTTGCGACCGTACCTACAATGCCGAATATCTGACTGTAGATATACAGATAGTAGGAAAAGGGACGGTAGGGCTCTTGCGGAACCCACACATAATCACCCTCCTCGATCGTGGTTTCGCCCGGCGATAACCACTGTTTTGTGCTCGCCTTGAGTATACGAATGTCCCCCTTCACTGCGAGATCGGTCAAACCGCCTGCTTTGTCCGAGTAGTAAGAGTAACGCTGGTCCTTAACAAATGAGACGTGTCCCGGGTGAACCACCTGGCCGAAAACATATACCGTTTTCACTCTAGAGCCGATTACGAGATGGTCCCCGTCGTGAACGAAAACATCTTTAGCTTTATCATGCGATGAGAGAATAGCTTCAAAATCTACCGCCACCTGCTCCCTTGCGAGACGAGCTTCGTTTTCTGCCCGGAAGTAGGAAGTGTCTTCCTGCGCACCCAAACCCTTTTGAATATCCAAGCGTTCGGTATACATCTCTTTTTCGGGAACGGAGGTTCGGAACAGCCGGCATGATTCAAAAGACGCCTGGGGAGTCAATCCGCCGGCTTCACGCACGATTTCGGAAATCGTCGTCGAATCGCGCGTGATCGGATAGAAACCTGGATAGGCGACTTCTCCTTCGACATACACTTTATAGTCACGGCGCAACGACGGCTTCTCTCTGACGATAATTCGATCGCCACGCTGAAGCGGGATGTCGCTCGACATACCGGAAGCAATCGAGAAGAGATCCGCCGTAATAGTCTGGACAACAGTTCCCTGTTCGTCGGACCTCTCTATCACAACATGTTCGCTGTCTGCGAAAACGGTGAGGCCGCGCGCAATTTTTGTCATCGTAAAGAGACTATCGCCTTCGACAAATTCAAACGTTCCTTGCTTGGTGACTCCCCCTCCGTACACTCCGACGAAATCCCGCTCGATCTCCCTTTTCGGGACCATCACCACGTCACCGTCGCGGAGGTATGGATTGAGCTTGGAATCTCTTCGGACGAAATACTTCTCCAGATCGACGTTCGACCTGGTTCCATCGCGGTGCAGAACGATAATTTTCCGACGCGACCCGAGACTATCCTGCTCTGGGATCAGGTTGATATTCGAGGCAATCCGCCTAGACCGATCGTCGGCTTGCCCCGCGGCGATCGTCGTTCTATCGTGTCTGTTGGCGAGCGCAACTGCCGCTTCCACTCTCTCGGTCGATTGGAGAAACATTGAACCTTCATTCCACAAGATACCCTTCACGGCGATGAGAACCAGCCGAGGAGTGAGGAGGGTGAAGGTCACATCGTTCGCGATGTACCTTCTCTTCACTTCGGCAATAACCTTTTTCTTAGCCTCTTCCAGTCGAAGACCTGCAACGTAAATCTCGCCGACTGTCGGGATAATAATTGTGCCCTCGGGTGTAACCGGAATTTGCGCGTTCAGGGGAGGACTAATCCAAATATTCATGCTGTAGATGTCACCGGGCCCGACCGTATACTCTTTCGGGTCGACCGGCCCATCCATGATCGGGATGGTTACCGTTTGTTCTCTTAACTCTTCGGGGATGAAACTTTTTGGCGAGATCTTTTGCTGCCCCTGAAGCTGGTACGTACTTGTTTTATCCGTCGTGGGCGTCTGATCTTTATCGAGAGTCTGCGCGGCAATCTCGCCGGCGAGCACAGAGGAGAAAAGCGCGACCATCAGGGTACATTTTATCATGGCTGTTAGCTCAGTTCTTTGAGATACGTTCGAAAATAATTCCCGCAATTCGTTCACCGGCCTTTCCGTCCCAACGCTCCGGTATTTTTCCTTTCTTGCCTTTTCCCTCGAACGCCTTCTCGGATTCAACCACCACTCTCTCGAAGTCAAACCCGAGTAGCGTATTTGTCCCCTCGGTAACCGTAACAGGGCGTTCGGTGTTCTCGCGCATGGTGAGACATGGAACTCCTAGGTACGTTGTTTCCTCCTGAATACCTCCGGAATCGGTGATTACGACCGAGGCCTTTTCTAAAAGGCTGAGAAAATCGGTGTAACCGACGGGATCGCACATTACGGTGTTCGCGTTCAATCGCCCCTTGCCGGCAAGCTTGAATTCTTCTATCATCTTCCTCGTTCGCGGGTGGATCGGAAAAACGACGGCGTGCTTTGCCGAAATTTTCTCCAGCGAATTCAGCACGTTCGCGAGGTGTTCCCGGTCATCGACGTTGCTCGGCCGATGGAGCGTGACGAGGGCATATTTCTTTTCACCCACGCCGAGGGTGTTCCGGATTGTCGAGAGCCGTGCCTTATCCAGAAGATGCGCGAGGGAATCAATCATCACGTTTCCCACAAAAAAGACCTTTGAATCAAGAACTCCCTCCGTCCGGAGATTGGCAAGTCCGGCACGTTCCGACACAAAGAGAAGGTCAGCGATTGAATCGGTGAGAATGCGATTGATCTCTTCCGGCATTGTTCTGTCGAAACTTCGAAGGCCCGCCTCAACGTGTGCAACCGGAATAAGAAGTTTTGCGCAAACAAGCGAGGACGCTAGCGTCGAGTTGACGTCGCCGACGACGACCACCAGATCCGGCTTTTCTGCGACCATCACCTTTTCGAATTCAACCATCACCTTCGCCGTCTGAACCGCATGCGATCCGGATCCCACGCCAAGATCAACATCCGGCCGGGGCAACTCCAGATCATCGAAGAACACTTTTGACATGTTCTCGTCGTAGTGCTGGCCCGTGTGGACGATGCGATGGGAAATCGACGGATACTTCTGAAATGCGAAATGAAGAGGCGCCACCTTCATGAAGTTTGGCCGGGCTCCCACAACGCTGATGACTTTCTTCACACCGGCTCCTTTTTCAATCGTCCGGCATACTGTCTCTCGTAGTAGTGCTCGTATTCACCCGAAAGAATTCGCTGCCACCATTCCCGATGTTCGAGGTACCATTGAATTGTGTTTACAATGTCATCCTCAAACTTTCGTGCCGGAGCCCACCCTAGCTCCTTGGTAATTTTGGCGGCGTCAATGGCATAGCGCCGATCATGTCCCGGCCTATCCGTGACAAACGTAATGAGCGATTGAGGTTTCTTCAATGCTTGGAGAATTAAGCGGACAATGTCAATATTTTTCATCTCGTTGTTTCCCCCGATGTTATAGACTTCCCCCGCAACACCATTGTGCAATACCAGATCGAGCGCCCGGCAGTGGTCTTCGACATAGAGCCAATCCCTTACATGAAGCCCGTCCCCGTAAACCGGAAGAGGCTTGTCGCGCAGCGCATTGGTAATCATGAGCGGAATCAATTTTTCAGGAAACTGATAGGGACCGTAGTTGTTCGAACAACGCGTGACAATCACCGGCGTATGAAACGTGTGGTAGTACGAGAGAGCCAGCAGATCGGATGACGCCTTGCTCGCCGAGTATGGGCTATTCGGATGAATCGGCGTCGATTCGGTGAACTTTCCCTCAGCGCCCAGTGATCCGTAGACTTCGTCCGTAGAAACATGGACAAAACGTTGGACCGCCTGTCGGCGCGCTGCCTCGAGCAGGACCGAAGTTCCCACAACATTCGTCTGGACAAAGGCTGCCGGGCCCAGGATGCTTCGATCGACGTGCGACTCCGCCGCGAAATGAACGAGGGCATCAATCTGGTAATCGAGAAGTGCCTTCTCCACTATCGTGTTGTTGCAAATATCCCCCTTCACGAAGACGTAGCGCGGAGTAAGGTCGACACCTTCCAAATTCTCCAGATTGCCAGCGTAGGTTAAGGCATCAAGATTGACGATGCGGTACGACTCGTATTTCCGAAGCATGTACCGGATGAAATTGCTTCCGATAAATCCAGCGCCACCGGTAACGAGAATGCTTCTCATCGTATCACTTAGTCGAGATTGAAAATAGTATCCGCCTTTTCTTCATGACGGATTTCATCAACGGGACTCTTCCTGTACCTTCCTGCATAGAGTCGATTCGGCAAGTTAATTACCATTCCCGGGCCATCACTAACGTTCTTATATGCATGGACGACACCCGGCGGAATAACAACCAATTTCGGAGCGTCTACCCCGGCCGTGAATACATGCTTGTGCCCGTACGTCGGCGAGTTTTTCCGATTATCCCACAGATAAATTTTGAAGGTTGAAGGACCGATAAAGGCGAAGACATCTGCCTGGTCGACATGTTCATGCGGTCCTCTCGCAATTCCCGCGTTCGTGACACTGACATATGCCATCGCAGGGGAAAACTTTTCGTCGATCTCGTCCATTCGGTACAACTCTGTGAGCCATCCGCGTCCATCGACGTATTTCTTTAGGTCTCGAATGATAACATCATGGATCTCTGCGAGTTGGAACATTCATCCGTCCGAAAATTGTAGTTAAGCTGGATTACCCTGCGCGCAACACATTTTTAAATTTACAAAATGAGGGATGAAAAATCAATGAAAGCTTGCGCTAAGTCATTACGATACAATGCAATTGCGGACTATTGCGCGCGGCCTTTTTTGGCACTTAAACTTGAGGGGAATACCAATAAAGTGTAGCAAATGAGATGGGGCGAGTGTCCTTTGGCTTGAATATGCTGAGGTAATATACGGCGAGTGTAGTTGAGAATCAACTCACATTTTTTCCGGAGCGGAAACGCCTAAGATGGCACAGCCATTGGCGATAACGATCATGGCCATACGGCAAAGTGCAAGCCTCGCCTGCATCAATTCCTTATCCTCTCCTATAACCCGATGGAGGTGATAGAATCTGTGAAACGATTCAGCGACTTCGTGGAGGTACGTCGTCAACCGATGTGGCTCGAAGGAGGCAGAGCAATTGAGGATAACTTCCGGAAAATCAAGGAGCACCTTCATTAGTTCCATCTCTTCCTTTTCCTTCAGCGTGTTGAATTTGGAGGTGCGCAACAAGTGACTCAGGTCATCAACCCGTATCCCCTCTTCGGAGGCGAATCGAAGGATGCTGGCAATCCGCGCATGGGCATATTGGAGATAGTAGACCGGATTTTGATCTGACTGTTCTTTCGCGAGCGCGACATCAAACTCCAGGTGAGTATTTGCGCTTCTCATGACGAAGAAATAGTGGACTGCGTCCGCACCGACCTCATCGATCAATTCGTCGAGGGTGTAGACCTTGGCGCTTCGTTTCGACATTTTCACCACTTCGTCTTTGTCGACGAATGATACCATCTGGTGAATGATGACTTTTACTTTGGAGGTGTCGTATCCAAGAGCCTTGACACCGGCGAGAACGTCCGGGATTGTTGCGACATGGTCGGCCCCGAAGATGTCTACGACGAGTTCAAATCCTCGCCGGAATTTCTCGCGGTGGTACGCGATATCGGGCAAGCGGTAGGTCGGTTCGCCGGTTCGCTTGACGATCACGCGATCCTGCTCTAGGCCGACGGCTGTCGCCTTGAACCATACCGCTCCTTCGCTGTCGTACGCAAGCCCTCTCTTCCGCAGTTCGCTGATGATTTCTTCTATTTTTCCCGAACTGTACAGCGAATCCTCATTATAGAAGACATCGTGCTGAACTCCGAGTCGCCCCAGAGTCTTCTTGATGCTCGAGAAACACCACTCCTCCCCTTTTTTCCTGAAGTAGATTCTCTCCGAGTCGGTTTCCCTCTGAGACTCCCCCTTCTCGGCTTTAATTTCAAGCGCAATGTCTTTAATGTAGTCCCCCTGGTACCCCTCGGCCGGCGAGGCATAGTCATCCCCGATGGATTGCCGGTACCGGGCATAGATGCTCTCTCCCAGCATGCGCATCTGGTTGCCGGCGTTATTGAAATAGTATTCCCGCGTAACACGATGGCCGGTCCATTCCAGAAGGTTCGCGATTGTCGCTCCCAGGATGACCTGGCGTCCGTGGCCGCTGTGCAAAGGACCGGTGGGGTTTGCACTCACCCATTCGATGTTCGTTTTCAACCCGTGAGCAGCGTCGGACCTCCCGTAATCGGCGCCCCGTTCCAAAATCGATTTTGAAAGCTCGAGAATGTAACTGTCTGAAATTCGGAAATTGATGAAGCCGGGACCGGCTATCTCCGTAGAAGCAATTTTGGCGGGATCGAGAGCCAACTCATCGATGAGACTCTGCGCGACGAGCCGTGGATTTTTTCCGATTGATTTCGCAATCATCATCGCGACATTCGTCGTCAGGTCGCCGTGCGCGGCAACTTTAGGCTTTTCGAGGATGATGTCGACGGCAGGATAATGCAGGGTGTCGAGGGCTCGGACAACTGCCTGGTACAAATACTCTTTCATTGACGGGCTAATTTCTTCGGCAGGCGGGCTTTTCTTCTCGCCGCTGTCGCTGCCGGTTTATCTTCAAAATATTCAAACGCAGCATCGCCCCATAATTTTTCCAAATTATAGAATGAACGCGTTTCTTTATGAAAGACATGAACAACGACATCCACAAAGTCGAGAAGCACCCACGTCGATTCACCCTGTCCTTCATCGTGCCACACTCTTTCACCGGCGCGTTCCGTACCGTCGCGGATATTATCCGCGATCGCACGGACTTGAGTGTCTGACTCCGCCGAACAGATGACAAAGAAATCTGCCATTGTGGTCAGTTTTCTTAGGTCGAGGAGAACGACATTTTGCGCTTTCTTTGCGAGGGCAAAGGAGGCGATTTTCTTAGCGAGTGCTTTGGGGGTCAACGGTTTCCCTTTCACATTGTGGTTGAGATCGTGAATTCACTTCCATCCATGGAGTGCCTTAAAATCCTTTCCAAGAATCACCGATGCGGTAACAAAATATTCGGGGCTGATTTCCTGGACAACATTTTTTGGATCGATCCCGAGATCGGAAGCAAGTTTCCGAGCGACATCAATATTGCCGCTCCGGTCGATGACGAGCGTTTGCTTCACGTCGAACGTTTTATAATTTCCCATCTCGACAACGTCGTATCCTGAAGCCCGGAGGAGACTCGTCATCTTCTGGCCGATGCCGGACGCGCCGCAGCCATTGAGCACGTCTACCTGAACGATGTTTCTCGATAAGACAGGTACCGCGGAGTCGGGGCTCTTCACTGCGGCAGTTTTTCCGGCGGACGGGAAACTAATTGCAAAGACTTGGTAGAGGACGAAGCAAACAATAACGACGAGGAGGAGATTGAGAACGACCTTCTTTGATGAGGGAGTGGTCTTTTCTTTAGTCATAATTAAAGAGTCATTGCTGGCAAAAAAA
>CAYYHS010000086.1:0-8197 GCA_964471785.1 uncultured Chitinophagaceae bacterium | reverse complement strand
TAAATTCCCAGAGGCAAGAAGAGGATCATCCCGCCAATCATTGAAAGCGACGCCACATGGAATGCTCCATACTTCACTACCATAGGCTTCCCTTGAATCGTATAGAGCGACCATGCGACAACTGCGATTAACATGATCACATTACCGTACGTGTATCCCGAAGAGAAACTCACTCCGTGCTCGAAAACAACAAGGGCGACTCCGCAGAATGCCAGAAGCACGCCGGCTACTTTCCTTTTCGTCATCTTTTCCCCGAGCATGAAGTAGGAAAAGAGCAGCACCAAAACAGGCGTCATGGCATAAAGGAGAGCGGCATTTGCCGCGGTAGTGAATTTTATTCCGTACAAAAAGAGAAACTGGTTAATCGGAATGACGATGAAAGAGAGCCACAACATCATCCCGTAATCCTCACGGCGTATCCTAATTCTTTTTTCCCGGATGAGGAAAATAGCACCGAGAGCGACGGTCGATACGCAGGTGCGCAGGAAAGTGAGCGTTACCGGTTCTACGTCGTTGACGACGGCTTTGGCAACCAGATGCGTGCCGCTTGCCAGCAATACTTGTGTCAGAATGACGATGTAAATCATGCTTCGAAGGATTCCTTTAGAGAAATATACGCAAGGGAGTTGCTTTTTCCAAAAGCCCTGAGGAAGTGAAATACGTGAAGTAAATGGCCAGACTGGATCTACTTATTCTCGTTCCCAAACTCCGTTTGGGAACGACGGGTGTCCCCAACGACGGTTTGCCGCAGTTAAGAAGCAGAGATTCGCCTGACTCCGTTCCCAATCAGAGATTGGGAACGAGATGAACTCGACGTAAACGAGCAACGTCATTTCAGCCCCGCTTGCGCGGGGTAAACTCCAGCCAGTCGAAGACTCGGCTCGTAGAGAATCTAAGACTATTTATAGATGCTGACTTTCGTCAGCATCACGACGGTAATTAGAATCGCCGTTCTCGAATTAATCTCCTCCCCCTTTTTTGCAATTGGACTCTCCTTTGGGTATATTTTCCCGTCCTTCCCTTATTTTTAAGAGTACGATGAAACAGAAACCGACACTTTATCTTATTGACGGAATGGCGCTGGCGTATCGTTCATACTACGCCTTCATTAGGAATCCTCTGTTGAATTCCAAGGGAGAGAACACGAGTTCGGTTTTCGGTTTCGTTAATTACCTCAACAAGATATTGGAAGAGAAGAAGCCAGATTTCATTGCGGTGGTGTTCGATACGATCCAACCTACATTTCGACATAAGGCGTATCCCGAGTATAAAGCGAATCGGCTGAAGATGCCGGAGGATATGTCAGCCATGATGGAAAAACTGAAGGAGGTCGTCCGCGCATTCAACGTGCCGGTACTTGAGCTCCCAGGCTTCGAAGCCGATGATGTCATGGGAACGCTTGCGAAGAGGGCGGAAAAAGAAAAGGTCGATACGTTCCTTGTCACGAGCGATAAAGATTTTATGCAGCTTGTTTCGTCTTCGGTAAAGATCTATAGACCCGGAAAAGGGGGTAACGATGATGAAGTGGTCGATGAAAGCGGAGTCATGGAGAAGTTTGGTGTACCGCCAGACCAGGTGATCGAAATTCTAGGCCTTACAGGAGATCAGTCGGATAACGTTCCGGGAGTCCCCGGAGTCGGGCCGAAGACCGCCGAGCCTCTGGTACAAAAATACGGGACGATAGAAAACCTTCTCTCACACCTGGATGAAATTCCGCAGAAGGGATTGAGGGAAAAGTTGACCGCAAACAAGGAGCTGGCTCTCCTTTCAAAAAAGCTCGTTACCATAGAAATCAACGCCCCGGTGCTGATTGATTTTCACCAGCTTAAGGCAGCTGAAAGAAATACGGGAGCCTTGCTGGCTCTCTACAATGAACTCGAATTCCGAAATCTCGCCCGGCGTTTGAAGGAAGAAGAATCCGACCTCACCGAGGAGATGGCAGCCCCGTCTCAACCGGCGAGCATCAACAATATCGGCACCTCTTCGCACGAATATATCATCGTCGACTCGGAAGCGAAATATCTGCGGCTTATGTCGGAGCTGAGAAAGTCGAAGGAATTTGTCTTCGACACAGAGACCACATCTACAGACGCTCTTCAGGCAACGATCGTGGGAATTTCATTCTGCTTCGAATCAAACAAGGCCTATTACCTTCCAGTGATCCCGACCGAAGAAGCCAATACCTCCGACGGTACCTTGTTCGCCGAGCCGGCAGACAGCAAGACAAAGCCGAAGGGAAAAGGATTTAACCTGCAAAGAGTCATCAAAGACATAAAACCGGTTTTCGAAGACAGCCAAATCAGGAAGTACGGCCAGAATGTCAAGTACGATATGCTTGCGCTTTCTCGCAAAGGAATCTGGACACGCGGCGTAGGCTTCGACACGATGATCGCCAGTTATGTCCTTCGCTCCGAAGGTCAGCATAACCTCGACGTCCTGGCGATGGAGCATTTAAACTACAAGATGGTCTCTTTCGATGAGTTGACCGGCATCGGAAAGGAACGTAAGGACATCCGCGAGATCCCGGCCTCTGAGGTCGGCAACTACTCGGCAGAAGACGCCGATATTACCATGCAACTCGTGAACATCCTGCACGATAAACTTGCCGTCCAGGGCATGGGGAACTTGTGCAGCAAAGTCGAGTTCCCGCTGGTTCCAGTCCTTGCGAAAATGGAATTCAGCGGGATCAACATCGATACCGAGCTGCTCTCGGACATGTCGAAAGAGCTTGAACGTCAGCTCGACAATCTTATCTCACGAATTTACGAGGATGCCGGAGAGCGTTTCAATATCAACTCCACCCAGCAGCTTTCGGTCATTCTCTTCGATAGGCTGAAGCTTACTCCCCTCCGAAAGACCAAGACCGGATTTTCGACAGATGTCGCCGTGCTCGAGGCGCTGAGAAATGAACATCCCATCGTGGAACGAATGCTCGACTACCGTCAACTCTCAAAGCTGAAATCGACATACGTTGACGCTCTGCCGAAACTTGTTCATCCTGCGACAGGAAAAGTCCATACGTCATTCAACCAGGCAGTGGCCGCGACGGGACGGCTTTCGAGCAGTGATCCGAACCTTCAGAACATCCCCATCCGAACGGAAATGGGGCGTGAAATTCGCAGGGCGTTCATCCCCAGCGGTGAGGGGATGATGATCATGTCGGCAGACTATTCGCAAATCGAGCTGCGTATCATGGCCCATATTTCTTCCGACGATGGACTGCTGGAAGCATTCACCGCCGGGGAAGATATCCACGCGAGTACTGCCGCGAAGGTATTTGGAGTAAGTCTTAAGGATGTCACAAGAGAAATGCGACGGAAAGCGAAAGAAGTTAATTTTGGAATCATGTACGGGATCGGGCCGTTCGGACTATCGTCGCGTTTGGAGATTACACAGTCCGAAGCGAAGGAGATCATTTCGAAATATTTCGTTCGATTTCCGAAAGTCAACCAGTACATTGCCGATACCATTGCGAAAGTCCGGCGGGATGGATTTGTCACGACGCTCCTCGAACGGCGGCGTTACTTGCCCGAGGTTCACAGCAAGAACGCCAACTTGCGTTCAAATGCCGAGCGGCAGGCGATCAACATGCCGATCCAGGGAACGGCCGCGGACATGATTAAGCTGGCCATGATCAAGATCGACGGAGACATGGAAAAAGAAAACCTGCAGAGCAAGATGCTGCTGCAGGTTCATGATGAGCTTGTTTTTGAAGTACTCAAAAAAGAAGAAGACGTCTTGCGCGAAATCGTCGAGCGGAATATGAAGACCGCGATGGAACTGAACGTTCCGATTGAGGTCGAAATCGGCACCGGAATGAACTGGCTGGAAGCGCACTAAGCGACTCGATCGCCGCCACCCTCGCCCCTCACGCCCTCCACCTCCTGACAAGCATCGTTCCCCCGATAAGGATAAGTACCAGAGGCCAGTACGAACCGACGGTCCTCCACACGTCCCTGCTGTACCAATATCCCAGATGGGTAAGCATCAGCGCGGCCCCCAACCCGAGAAAAATGAACGAAGGGATCAAGAGGTGCCAGTCCTTCATGTTGAAGACAAAGAGCATGAAGAACGCCAATCCGACAATAATAATGAAGGCAGGAAAATAGATCGAGAATGATCCGTAGATGATATTTTCCTTGCGCAGGAAAAAGAGGATGCCGACCAGAAAGCAAAGGGTTCCGAAAAACACTTTGCTCCTGTCGTTGTCGATGAAGGACCGGATAACCACAGCGGCTCCATAAATCAACAAACCCAGCCAGACAAGCGCCCAACCGCCAAGATGCAACACATCCATTTGGTTCAACAGCAGAGCCACGCCCAGAAGGACAAGAACGAGGCCGATAATCGGAAATCGTCTGAAGTTATTCTGTTCCATGAGAGTTACCTCGTCGATGAGTGCTTAGGAATTAGGCTGACGCTCGTACGGGACGAGAACCACAAGTGTGATATAGAGAACAACGCCAGCTCCGAACGAAGCCAGGCAGAGAATGATGTAGAGGAGCCGAAGCAGAGTAGAATCGATCGAGAAATAATTCGCCAGGCCCCCGCAAACGCCGAATAGTTTTTTGTCTGTGAGAGAGCGCCTGAACGCCCGCGCAGTTCCTGGCGGGGGGGGCTGATCGGTCTGGAACTCCGAAGGTTGATCTGCCGCAGGGGCCCGCTCCGCCTGGCGATAATAAATGATCGCCATCCCTAACAGGATCAGGAGAATCGGGAATACGAAACTCCATGAAACATTCCAGATATGAAAAAACGAGAAGAACCCGAGGTTCGCAAAAAGTATGATCGCTCCTCCGAAGATGAGCGCAATGCCGAAGAGCTTGCGCGCATTGGTGGAACGTGCCTGCCCTTCGTTCACCTGTCCGTCGGTAAACGTGATCCGTTTGGGCATGATAATCCAGCAGGAGATGTAGAGGATGAAGCCGGTACCTCCAAAGAACGCCAGAAGAACGAACAGGACCCGCATGATGACAGGGTCTACGTCAAAGTATTCAGCCAGGCCACCGCATACCCCGGCGATGAATTTGTTCGTCTGTGATTTGAGTAATCGTTTCGGTTCCATGGTCGCCTCAGCTTTCATTGAATGAGACTTCGAGATTCCGACCTCCTGTAGATACTACGCAGAAACTCGATGATTGTTACACAACGATACTCCCCTTCGTTGGCGGTTCCGAAGAAGGAAGTGAAATGTTGCCCCCTTCCTCTCCGCTCAAAAAGACTTCTCTCCTCTCGATTTTGGCCCCCCCGTAGACTTCCTTGCTAGAGTCTCAGTGTGATTCTCATGTCATTCCGGCCTGCTTGTGCGGGGTAAACTTCAGCCGGTCGAAGACTCGACTCGTCGAGAATCCGGTCTTGCCGCTTTCTGTCTATCAGTGGTAGTTTATTCCGCCAAAGGCAGGGCTGGCATGAGGGTGATTCCTGAATTTGGATTTCACACTGAGACACTACCACGTGCTTTGATTTTCTAAATCAAAGCCATAAAAAAAGCCTCACGCAGGGCTGTGAGGCTTCAAAAAAACAACACGTACAAGACTAGACCTCCATGATTTCTTTCTCTTTCAGAGCGAGGAGGTTGTCGACTTCTTTAATATGGAGATCAGTGAATTTCTGCACTTCGAGCTCCCCTCTCTTTCTTTCGTCTTCGGAGAAGTGTTCATCTTTCTCCGCCTTCTTCAGGTGCTCGTTCGTATCGCGTCGGATATTGCGAATCGCAATCTTCCCCTCTTCTCCAAATTTCTTCACCAGCTTGGCAAGTTCTCTGCGACGTTCTTCGTTCAACGGAGGGATGGGAACCCGGATGATCGTGCCGTCATTGCTCGGATTGAGACCGAGGTTCGCAGTGAGAATTGCTTTCTCGATATGGGAAAGCATTCCTTTGTCCCACGGTGTGACGGTAACGAGGTGAACGTCCGGCACACTGACGCTTCCGACCTGTTGCAGCGGAGTCGGAGTTCCATAGTAATCTACTTTCACCGCGTCGAGCAGCGCCGTCGTCGCTTTACCGGTCCGTATCTTTGTGAGTTCGGCACGAACGACCTCGACGGCTTTGTGCATTCGCGTTTCTCCATCCTTTAGAATTTGTTTTAACATAGGCTCACCCAATGATGTTATCGTATCAATGTGCGGCGGTCACAGTATCGTTGACCGCAGTCCCTACGTCTTCACCCATGACAAGTTTACGAAGATTAGAGGGAATATTCATGTTAAAAATTGCAATCGGCAGGTGGTTTTCTTTGCAGAGCGTGATTGCAGTCATATCCATAACCCGCAAATCCTTCCTCAGCACATCCTGGTAGGAAATCTGGTGATACTGCACGGCTGACGGGTTTTTCTCAGGATCAGAATCAAACACTCCGTTGACCCGCGTCCCTTTCACGATAATATCAGCCTCGATTTCAATGGCGCGGAGCACCGCGGCGGTATCGGTCGTAAAATAAGGATTTCCCGTCCCAGCCGCAAAGATGACGAGCCGCCCTTTTTCGAGATGGCGAATTGCCCTGCGGCGAATGAACGGTTCAGCGATCCGCTCCATATTGATGGCAGTCTGGCACCGGGTGAAAACGCCGTGATGTTCGAGGCCGCTCTGCAGCGCAAGGGCATTGATGACCGTCGCAAGCATCCCCATGTGATCGCCGGTAACCTTGTCGATACCATCCGAAGAATTTTCGATGCCGCGATAAATATTTCCGCCCCCGATCACGATGCCGATCTGCACACCAAGCTGGTGGACTGCTTTGATCTCTTCGGCGTACCGGTTGATGACGTCGGGCTCAATTCCATAATCCCTCTCCCCCATGAGCGACTCGCCGCTTAGCTTCAGCATGATTCGTTTGTACTTTGGGGCCAGCATGCACTCTCCTGTATAAAAAAAAGGTCTCGATTGAGACCTTTTCATCATTAACTATTTATCATCGCCCAGCTGATACCGTTTGAACTGCCGAACGATCAACGTATCGTTGAGCTTCGACGACATTTCGTGCAAAACATCTTTGATGGATTTGCTCGCATCTTTGATAAAACTCTGCTCCAGCAGGGCGACCTCCTGGAAATACTTATCGAGGCGTCCGGTTGCGATGCGTTCGATCACCGGCTCCGGCTTGCCTTCGTTCTTGGCTTGTTGCCGATAAATGTCGAGTTCGCGGTCGACAATGTCTTTGGTGATATGGTCCCGGTGGACCACGCTGGGGTTCATCGCGGCGGTCTGCATCGCAACGTCCCGGGCGACGGTTCTTGCCTCGGACGACCTTGTCGCCGTGCCCAATTCCACAAGAACGCCGATCTTACTTCCCATGTGGGTGTAGGCTTCGATGACGCCGTTTTCTGCTACAATGATGTCGAACCGCTTGATCGCAATCTTCTCGCCGATTCTTCCGATGAGTTCGGACAATGCATCTGAGACCGTGAGGCCTTGTCTATATTGAAATGCCAATAACTCGTCGATCGACGTCGGTCTTTTTTGTTCGACAATATCCGTGACATCGTTGGCAAACTGAATAAAATCTTTGCTGCGCGCGACGAAATCCGTCTCGCTGTTGACCTCAACGATAACACCAAGCTTTCCATCGTCCCCGACTTTGGTAACGACGATTCCCTGGTTGGCGATACGATCTGCGCGCTTCTCGGCCGTTGCAGCTCCCCTCTTACGAAGGTATTCGATAGCCTTCTCCATATCGCCGCCCGTCGCTTCGAGCGCGCGCTTGCAGTCCATCATGCCGGCACCGGTCTTCTCGCGTAATTTTTTTACCGTCTCACTTGATATAGCCATACTGCGTATTCTTCTCTCTGTCTGATAGTTGATAAGTTTCGTTATTCTTTTTCTTCAACTTTCGCCGCCTCTTCTTTGGTCACGACCTCTTCCTGTTTCTCACGTTCTTCCGCGACTTCTTGTCGAAGTGCCTTCGCTCGTTCGGCGCCTTCAAGGATGGCGCTTGCAAAAGCATGCGTTATCACTTGCACCGTTTTCAATGCATCGTCATTACCCGGAATGATGTAGTCGATTTCATCGGGATCACAGTTTGTGTCGACGATCGCAAAGACTGGTATGCCGAGGCGCTTGGCTTCTTTCACAGCGATCCCTTCCTTCTTGACATCCACGACAAACAGCGCGCCGGGCAATCTGGTCATTTCGACGACGCCGGAAAGGGTCTTGCTAAGCTTGTCTTTTTCGCGCGTCAGGAAGAGTCCCTCCTTCTTC
>CAYYHS010000085.1:0-8341 GCA_964471785.1 uncultured Chitinophagaceae bacterium | reverse complement strand
GGCGGGTCTTGACTTGATCGACGGCATTTTTTCGCGGGGGGATTTGAAAGAGTACTATCTCGCTCATTCGGCTCGCGCAGAATTATGCCGCCGGCTTGGAAACGCCGAGGAAGCGCGGGCATCATACCAACGAGCACTTTCACTTTCGAGGCAGGAGCCGGAACGGAGGTTTCTCGAAGGGCGATTAAGAAGCTTGCATTAATTTCCCCGAAATAGACTGTCGAAGTTCGACCTGTCCAAACGACTATTTATTAAACCAGCCAGCTCGGAGGTGCTTATGAAGTATCTATGTCTTGTCTACGGTGAAGAGAAAAAAATCAGGGCGATGAACGATGACGAATGCATGGCGTTCGACGCTGAGATCCGGAAAAGCGGCCATTGCCTCGCATCGGAATCCCTCCAGCCCGTCCGGACTGCGACAACGGTGAGGGTGAGGAACGGGAAGACGTCGATCGTCGACGGGCCTTTCGCAGAAACGAAAGAGCAACTTGCCGGATTCTATCTCATTGACGCAGCGGATCTGGACGAAGCCATCACCATAGCTTCAAAGATCCCTCCGGCCTGCGTCGGGAGCGTTGAAGTGCGCCCCGTCAGGGAACTTGTAAGTATTTCGGGTCAGCGGAGACAGTGAAAGAATTTGTTCTCATCTCTTGTCGAAAATCTGCCCCGCCGAACGACTAGATAATATAAGCAACCAATCTACCATAGCTTTAAAGAGGTACGCAATGAGGTATATGATGATCTGGAAACCGGCCGACCCGAGCAAGGTGGAAGGTGGCATACCCCCCAGCCAAGAAATGATGATTGGCATGGGAAAGTTTATTGAGGAGCTGGCAAAGTCCGGCGCCCTGCTGATGACCGACGGACTCCAATCGAGTTCGAAAGGTGCACGCGTCAGGCTCTCCGGAGGGAAGTTTACCGTGATCGACGGACCCTTTACAGAAACGAAGGAGTTGATCGGAGGGTTCGCGATTCTCCGACTGAACTCTAAAGCGGAGGCGATCGAATTGACCAAGCGCTTTCTTTCTATTGCAGGCGAAGGCGAGAGCGAGATTCGACTGATGCCTGACGAACCCGCCTATGCGCGCTAATCAAAGAGAATTATTCATGATAGACAAAAACACGGCAAGCCGTAAATATAAGGAGATAGACCAATGCGATACATGATGTTCATGATTCCGCCAGAATACCAATCGAACGCTCCAGCCGATCAAAAGGCAAAAGCAAACTTTGCTCCCAGCAAGGAAGCCGTAGCTGCGATGGCTAAATATAATGAGGAACTTGCCAAAGCCGGAGCTCTGATTTCGCTTGACGGACTTCATCCGCTCCTGAAGGGGGCCCGGGTGACGTACCGAGGCGGCAAACAAATTGTAACAGATGGCCCATTCGTAGAGGCAAAGGAAGTTGTCGGCGGGTATTGGATGATCAATGCGAAGACGAAGGAGGAGGCGGTAGAGTGGGCAAAGCGCTGCCCGGCAGTGAAAGCTGAAAGCGGTGCAGTCATCGAGGTTCGGCAGGTATTCGAAATGTCGGAATTTCCGGAAGACGTACGCCAGGCCGCAAATGTTCCGGCCATCAAGTCTGCAATCGACAAGAAGAAATAATAATCAAGACGGTCAGCGCCGGTCTAACGAGTTTCTTCGGGTCTCCGATGACGGCGGCTCCGTTGTGATCGACTGTACTATCCCGGAACATTGCGATCCCGACGAGGACCGCAATTCCGCGATCCGTTTAGAACTGAATCGTTCCAAAGAAACGGCCTCTGCTCTTTTCGGTCCATAGTCTGACGAATTTCTCACCCCGATGAATTTCCCTCCGGCAACGAGAACAAAAGTAGGTGCAATCTCCTCTGCCTGTTTGGTCCATCTCCCTACAAACACAAACCCCATCGCAGATTTTTGTGAAGGCAAAGGAGTCTCTTCATTACTCCTAAGTAAAATGACCTTTTGCAATGCACACCCGTTCCGGGATTAACTCGAATGGGTCTTGCGCCGGATTGAAGTCCGGCTGAGCAAATGCAAAGCCATCAAATCGAGTTACCAATCTTTGTAGACCTTGACAATAAGGCTCAGAAAGCGTACTTTTCAGTGCATTTTTGTAGGAATGCAGACTATTTAAAAAGAATTGTGGCAGGATCGCAGCCACGATTTGCCGATCCCACCTGTATTGAAACGCCTTAAAAACCTGTACATCGGTTTAGAAAGATTGTAGAGTCACACTCCGTACTTTTGTCTTTTCGGAAGCGAGCGAAGTCTACGATTACAATGTGTCCGGGCAACAAACTCCGCCGGCCCGAACGATTGCTCGCTATCGATGAGATGACTGCATTGTAGCCCCCGATAAGTCCAAAGGCACGATGTGCCGCTTTGGAAATCCCGTTGTAGAACACTTTGGATAATTGAAATATCACGACAAGAATTGTCCGAAACACTTGCCCATTGCCACGATCGCATTGTCACAGGCCGCCATTGAGGCCGGGGTGCGCCGTGCGGAAGTATAGAAGGTAAACAGAGAAAGTATTGAATGGCTGAAAAACCTCTCCCCGCTCAATCTGCAGATGCGCTTCAGGATGAAGTACGCAGATTGCGCCGCGCCGTCGAAGAACTATCCATCCTTAATGACATTGCACGCGCCATCAGCGCTTCGCTGAACGCGGAGGAAATCATGCAGACGCTGATCCGGAAGTCTCTTCGCGCCGTCAACGCAGAACAGGGGGTTATCACGCTGGTCGAGGATGAAGAAAAATCGATGAAGACATTGATACGTACGATGGTCTCTTCTGCGGGGGCGCCGGCATTCCATATGCACCAGGCCCTCATCGGATGGATGCATTTGAATAAGAAACCTCTGAGCGTTGACGAGCCTGCAAGCGATGCACGATTCCGGGGAGTGCAATGGGATGACAATATCAAGACGTTGCTCTGTGTTCCGCTGATCGTCAAATCCGAATTACGCGGCGTGCTGACGGTGTACAATAAGAAAGACGGGCAGTCTTTCAACACGGATGATCAGCGTCTCCTCGCGATCATCGCCGCACAATCCGCGCAGGTCGTCGAAAATGCCAGGCTTATCGAAGAAGAAAAACTCTACATCAAGATGCAGCAGGAGGTCGGCCTTGCGGCGAAGATCCAACGGGATCTTCTTCCGCGGAGCAATCCGGGTCTGCACGGCTATGATATCTTTGCACGCACGATCGCTGCGCAATCTATCGGCGGCGACTATTTTGACTTCATTCCAAAAAGTGACGGACGAATGGCGTTGTGCTTGGGGGATGTCTCCGGAAAGGGACTGCCGGCCTCATTGCTTATGGCAAACCTTCAGGCAACGCTTCGCGGTCAGACTCTTGTTTCTCAAGTGCCGTCGGAATGTTTACTCCGTTCAAACAAGCTGCTCTTCGAAAGCACGAGCCCCGAAAAATTTGCAACACTTTTCTACGGAATTATCGATATCGAGCAGCACAACATCCATTACTCGAATGCGGGCCACGACTGGCCGTTTTTGATCGGCAAGGATAATTCGATTCAGCGGTTGAAAACCGGGGGTCTCATGCTTGGACTCATACAGCCGGCGGAATATGAAGATGAGCGAATCGCCATGCAGGTTGGGGATCTTTTGGTTATTCAATCGGATGGCATCAGCGAGGCGATGAACGGCAATCAGGAGCAATTCGGGGAGGACCGGCTGCAGTCCATTATTCTCCAGCATAAGAATCGATCTGCCGAAGAGATTATTGACACGGTGGTCAAGGAGGTCCGAAATCACGCCGGCGCTCATCCCCAATCGGACGACATTACCATTATGGTGATCAAGCGGGTGCAGTAACAATGCTCTACTTCGTCATCATCCAGTATTCTAAATGAGGACAGGATGTTCCTGAGGATGGTCACCCACATCATTCACGCTGAAGAATCGGAGAAGAATGCGGAGACCTACGCCCGATCAGTGCTGTCGGCTCTCCGGTCGACTCAGGGATGCGCCTTTGCATCGCTTCTGCAAAACACCGCCAATCCGCAGGAATGCATCTCTCTGACAATTTGGGATTCACGAAAAGCATCGACAGACTACGAAGAGAGCGGGCTCTATTTGAAATTGGTTGATTCACTCCGCCCGTATTTCCTCGAATCCACGGAATGGAAACTTGAGCTCTCGGAAGACCTTTCCCTCGAGTATACTCCTCTGAAGGTCGAGCCGACCGTGGAACGATTCGACGAGTCTGTGGCCGATTCCGGGAACATTTTCAGACTCAGGGCCAATCCCTTTGCCGTCCATCTCCTTACGTTGTCGGTGAACGAAGAGCAGAGAGCCGCATTCAAGTCCACTTTCTCAACGGTTGTTCATCCGAAATATAAGCTCCATAAAGGATTTATCGATCTCGTGATGGTGCGTCAGGAACGCAAGTTCCACATCATTTCCTTCTGGGATGAGACCGTTGATATCGGACCGTCATCCGGAATCCAATCGATCGATCAGCTGATAGAGTCGATCTACAAGGTCTTGCCTTCCTTTGTCCGCTGGAGGATTTCTCACACCAATGATGTGCATATGTCGTCATCCAGCGAGGATTTGCGGTCGGCGACGTATCGATGCCTGACTGCCGAGTGGTTCACACACTGAGGATGTTCACCAACAACGGCTAAGAAATCATGTTCAATCTCAAGAATAGACCTTTGCTCCAATACGACCATGTTTGTCATGCTGAGCGGGTGAGAAAGGACTGCTCCCGCGTAAGGCTAGATTCTTCGTCCCACCTGGAAAGAGGCGGGACTCAGAATGACAATTCACAACATTTCTGCTTTGCTTCATACTTCAGTTCTTCTTTCGAAATGCCATGATAGATCAGACAATCTCCCATTACAAAATTCTAGAGAAACTTGGCGAAGGAGGGATGGGTGTGGTCTACAAGGCCGAAGACACGGACCTCCATCGGATTGTCGCGCTCAAATTTCTTCCACACCAAAACAATCTTTCGCAGCAGGATAACGATCGTTTTCTCCGCGAAGCTCAGACTGCCGCTCTCTTAAATCATCCGAATGTCTGCACGATTTATTCTATTGAGAAGGATGAATCAACGAGTGAAAAGCGTCAGTTCATCGTTATGGAATTTATGGAGGGAATGACGCTCCGGGAAAAGCTTGCCGAAGGACCCCTCTCGCTCGAAACCGCTTCTCAATTTGCCATTCAGATCGGAGAAGCGCTCCAGGAAGCGCATTCCAAGAACATCATCCATCGCGACATCAAGGCGGACAATGTAATGGTGACGCCGAAGAACAAGATCAAGGTGATGGATTTCGGGCTCGCGAAATTGAAGGGTTCGTTGAAACTAACGCGGACATCGAGCACGGTCGGCACGCTGGCATACATGGCTCCGGAGCAGATCAACGGGGGAGAAGTCGATTCCCGTTCTGATATCTTTTCATTCGGTGTTCTCTTTTACGAAATGCTGACTGGGAAAATGCCCTTTCGCGGCGAACATCAGGCGGCAATGGTCTATTCCATCGTCAATGAACCCGCCGAGCCGATCACGAAATATCTTCCCGACGCCTCTGCAGAGCTGATGAACATATTTTCGAAGGCGCTCGAAAAAGACCCCGACGAGCGGTATCAAACAGCCATCGACATGGTGGTTGATATACGGCGGCTCAAAAAGCAGACCTCGAGGATCTCTTCGGTCCGGTCGCTGCTTGACGATGCATCGCGAATTCAGCCCGGTCTGCCCGCCTCGGCAAATCGGGAACAATCATCTTCCTCTCATAGGTTGCGCTGGAATTCGACGCGTGCGTTGCAGGCCGCGCTTGCACTTGCAATTGTTGTCATCCTGGCGTTGATCTTTTTTGGAAAGGATTCGACAGCGCCGATTCGATTAACCGTTTCGCAAATCACAGACATGCCCGGAGAAGAGCTTCAACCCGACTATTCTCCCGATGGCAACTTCGTCGTCTTCGCCAAAGAGGAGGAAGGTGAGGGGAATATTTATTTACAGAGAATCGGGGGAGGCAATCCGATCAACCTCACAAAAGATTCGAAGTCAAAGAACGATTGCCCGGCTTTTTCCCCCAACGGCGATCAGATTGCGTTTTGTTCCGATAGAGACGGGGGCGGAATTTATCTGATGGGATCGACCGGCGAATCGGTTCGGAGACTGACAAAAGCAGGGTATAATCCGGAATGGTCTCCGGATGGAAAAATGATCGTTTATGCAACGGAACAGGTGAGATTCCCCTATGGGAGAACGACGAAAAGCCAGTTGTGGACGGTCTCGGTCCAGGATGGGGCAACATCGCTGCTCGATTCGGGCGACTGTGTTCAACCGGAGTGGTCTCCCCATGGAAACCGGATTGTCTATTGGGGATTACCAACCGGATCGGGATGGCGAGATTTGTGGACCATTGACAGCGAAGGGAAGAATAGGGTGCGTATCACCAACGATGCCGCCATCGATTGGAATCCCGTATGGTCGCCCGACGGCCGCTACATCTACTTCTTGAGCGACAGAAGCGGCAGCATGAACGTTTGGCGCGTCCCAATCGACGAGCATTCCGGCGATATGAAAGGAGCGCTGGAACAGGTTACCGTGCCGACGGCGAATTGCGCATGGCTCACTCTCTCCCACGACGGCAAGAAGATCATCTATTCCTCATTAGAGACGCGCGCGAATATCTATCGGATCGGATTCGATCCTGTCAATGAACGGTTTGTCGGCCCCGCAGTGCAGATCACCAGCGGCTCGAAAACGTACAACTGGCTCGACATTTCGCCCGACGGAAAACGAATCGCCACGGCAAGTTTCGGTATCCAGGAAGACATCTACGTGATGAACAGCGATGGATCGAATATTCGCCGGTTGACAAACGACAAGCCGAAAGACCGGGGAGTACGATGGTCGAAAAATGGAAACTCGATCTATTCGTATTCCGACCGGAGCGGAAAGTATGAGTTGTGGAGGATCAATCTCGACGGCAGCGGGCTCGAACAGGTTACCAAGGGACAAGATAACATCAACAATCCGCATATTTTTCCCAACGGGACCAATATCATGGGCGGAAGCATGAGTGCGACGTGGGTGTTTGACATCACCAAGCCGATTGAGCAGCGTCTTGTGCGAGCAATCCCCAATATTCCAGGCACCGGTAATCGTCTTGGAGTCACCGATATAGCCCCGGACAACCAGCTTCTCATCGGCCAAAAAGTATTTCCGGACGGTTCTGCGGATGGAGTTTATACGTACTCGTTGACTGACAATGAATTCAAAAAAGTGATCGATTACGGCAGCTTCCCTCTCTGGGTCGAGGGTGCGAATAAGGTCATGTTCTTTCACAAAGGCAAAGTTTTGTTGTTGAACAGAAAGACCGGTGGGGTGAAAGAGCTTAATGGTTTGATGAACGTCGACGTCGAATCTTCGCATGCCCTGTCGTCCGATCAACGGACATTCTATTATATCAAAAGGGAGACCGAATCTGATATTTGGCAGGCGGCAATTGAATAGTACCTTTTTGCAAAACACATTTTTGACACACCCCCAACCCCTCTCGCTTTCGCCACAGGCGTACGCACAGAGTGGAGTGGCGGGGCAAGTCCCCTCTGTGCCTTGCTCGTGCGATGGCGAGAGGGGATTTAGAGGTGTGTTCTTTGTTTGACAAAACAACTGCTTTCGTGAATTTTTCGCAATGCGTAGCATCAATGACCAATAGCATGTTAATGGGTGTGGGATGATCGGTCAAACCATTTCCCACTACAAAATTCTTGAGAAATTGGGTGAGGGCGGCATGGGCGTTGTCTACAAGGCCCAGGACACCAAACTCGATCGTTTTGTTGCGCTCAAATTTCTCCCTGCACATGTCTCACAATCGGAGCAGGAAAAATCGCGCTTCATCCAGGAGGCGAAATCGGCTTCCGCGTTGAATCATCCCAACGTCTGCACCATTTATGGAATTGATGAGTACGACGGCCAGCAGTTTATCGAGATGGAACTGGTTGATGGGATCACGCTCCGGGATAGAGTTTCGACGCAGGAAGGAGCAATTCCAACACCGCTTACCATCAAACAGGTGGTGGAATACGGAATCCAGATCGGCGAAGCGCTTCAGGAGGCGCATAGCAAGGGAATTGTCCATCGCGACATCAAGTCCGAGAACATCATGGTCAATTCGAAAAACCAGATTAAGGTGATGGACTTTGGCTTGGCGAAGTTGAAAGGCTCTCTGAAGCTGACGAAAACATCCAGCACGATCGGAACTCTTGCCTATATGTCGCCGGAACAAATTCAGGGAATCGAAGCAGATATCCGCTCCGATGTCTTCTCGTATGGCGTCGTTCTTTTCGAAATGACTACCGGCAGGACCCC
>CAYYHS010000084.1:0-8386 GCA_964471785.1 uncultured Chitinophagaceae bacterium | reverse complement strand
ACCTCTTCGGCGTGTCCTATGTCGTTGAACCGAACCTCGAATCCGTTTATCGCATCGGGCATTTGATAAAGCTCCTGGGCGGACCGCAGCGAGATGTAACCATACAATGCATCATATTCCCTGTTGTCGGACTCGTAAATGCCGGTAACCCGGAAAGATCGGACTACCGGAAGGCCGAATCCAAGAAGGGCCTCCTGCGAACCGGCAGGACTGATGAGCATCACGCTGTCTCCGGTGACAATGCCGAGCCTGTCCGCCAGGGTCATTCCCACCACGATGTCGCGGGCGGTAGAATCCCGAAAATCGAGCGTGCCCAAAACAATCTTTTCTTTCACGCCGGTTACCTTGCCGATATTCTCAGGATCGAGGCCCCTGATAAAAACCACTTTGCTTTGATTTCTCGAAACCACCATTGCCTTTCCGCTGACAAATGCACCAATTCCCAGGACCTGCGGATCGGCCTTGAGAGTCTTCAACACGCCGTCAAGATCTGAGGGCGAGGATTTCGCAGTTTGTTCTATTCGAAGATGCGGATCGAAGCCGACCAAAATCGAGGTCACCAACCCATTGAAGCCGTTAAAAACAGAGAGTACAACGATAAGGGCGGCGACGCCGACCGTAATGCCCACCACGGAAATCAGCGAGATCGTCGAAATAAATCCCGCTTCCTTCTTTGAGAGAAGATATCTCTTTGCTATGAAGAAGTTGAAAGACATCAATGGTACCTGATCGAACGAAGCGGATCCAACCGGGCCGCAACTGCCGAGGGAATAAGTGCCGCAAGAAGGCTTAATAAAACGGCGATCAATGAGACAATGGCGAAGTTCTCCCAATGGAAGAGAATCGGCACTCGGGTCATAAAATAGATAGACGAATCGAGCGAAAAGAATTGGAACGATTGCTGGATCCAGCAAAGAGTGAAGCCGAGCGCATTGCCGATAAGCGTTCCAACAATTCCGATAAACAACCCTTCGTAAATAAAAATCTTCCGGATAGCAGATTGAGACGCTCCCATTGACTTGAGGATTCCGATCTGATTGGTTTTTTCCATCACGACCATGAGAAGCGTGCCGATGATGTTGACGGTTGCAACAAGAATGATCAACCCAAGTATGATCGGGACAGGCTTCTTCTGCAGTTCAAGCCAGGTGAAGAGATTGCGATAGAGTTGAAATAGTGTTCTGGGGTAGTATGGATATCCCATCAAATCTTGGATCTTCTCGGCGACTGCGGGGGCGGCGGCAATGTCGGCGAGCAACACATCGAAGCCGGTTGCAACGGGTCCGATCTGAAACAGATTCTGAGCAGCGGCAATGTCCGTGAACAGGTACACGTCGTCGTATTCAGACATGCCCGATTCATAAACGCCGCGAATCACAAAAGGGAGAATCTTCGGCTGGCGGAGTTCGGCATAACTTCCCGTGAGACCGAAAACAACGATGGTATCACCGCAGGCGGCATGGAGCTTGACGAGAAGCCTTTTGCCGATAACGCAAGGGGCGATCTGATCTTTTCCCTGACGCACGTCGTAGAGCCCTTCGACCAGATATTTTCGGGTTGCGGTGATGTCGCGATCCGGATCGACTCCTTTGACGAGAACTCCCTCAACGTCCTTCCCGAAGCTCGCCATTCCTTCCTTTGCAACGAAAGGAGAAATTGCGCTGATCTCTGGAATGTTCTTACGGATCTTATCGGCTGACTCTGTGTACAGCCGGAAGGTTTGACTTTGGAAACCTGTCACCTGGATATGGGTAGTGAAACCGGCAACCTTCGTTTTGATTTCGCTCTCGAAACCGGCAAGTATCGTCAAGGTGATCACGAGAGCCGACACCCCAAGAGCGATGCCGGCGATGGCGATGAAGGTGAGGAACGAGATGAATTCTTTCTTCCCGGAAGATCGTTGAGACTTCAGATATCGACGGGCTATGAAGGAGGAGTAGGACATGAATGACCGTTTGTATGGCGGGATATTTCTACTTGCCGCCGAACATCATAAGATATCCCTTGATGAATTTGTCGAGATTCCCATCCATGACACTCTGAACATCGCTGGTCTCCACATCGGTCCTGTGATCCTTCACCATGTTGTATGGATGAAACACATAGGACCGAATCTGGCTTCCCCACTCAATTTTCTTTTTTGTCCCTTCGATCACGGCCAGGCGGGCCTCCTCTTCTTCACGCCGTATCTGGTAGAGACGCGATTTTAGCATCTTCATCGCCCTCTCCCGGTTCTGGAATTGCGAACGCTCTTCCTGACACGCCACGACCACACCGCTCGGGATGTGCCGCAAACGCACGGCTGTTTCGACTTTATTCACGTTCTGCCCCCCCTTGCCTCCTGCACGATATGTATCCATCTCCACGTCGGAGGGGTTAATTTCTATTTCAACATCATCGTCGATTTCGGGATAGACAAAGACCGAGGCGAACGACGTGTGTCGCCGCTTATTTGCATCAAACGGGGAGATCCTCACAAGCCTGTGGACGCCGATCTCAGCCTTCAGGTAACCGAACGCATGATCGCCGATAATTTCGAGGGTTGCGCTCTTAATTCCCGCGCCGTCGCCGTCAAGCCGGTCGACGAGAGAAACCTTGTATTTCTTGGTCTCGGCCCAGCGAGTATACATTCGCAGTAACATGTCGGCCCAGTCCTGCGATTCTGTCCCTCCGGCGCCGGAGTGAATATTGAGAATGGCGTTGCGGTGATCATCGATGCCGCTCAGCATGTTTTTGAACTCAATGTCTGCGAGAGACTGGGTGATCTTCGTTATCTCGGCGGTGATGTCTTTTTGATACGATTCGTCTTTCGACTCCTCGGCAAGATCAACAAGGGTTTGAGCGTCATCAATCAGCCCTTTGATTTTAACCCAGCTGTCAACCCATTGTTTCTGTTGATTGATTTCTTGAAGGATCTTTTGTGCGGCGACGTTGTCGTTCCAAAACCCGGACGAGGACGACTGAGCTTGAAGTTCGGCTATTTTCTTTTCTTTTGTTTCGAGGTCAAAGAAACTCCCGAAGCTTCACAAGCCGTTCAACGGAAGTTTTCAATTGAGATTTTGACTCTTCAAACATAGGATTCCTTATAGTTTGATGCTTTCTGAAATTTCCAGCTCCATCCGGAGCATGACGCTGCTTAACGTCTTACCCTGGGCGTCATTCTTCAACGACCGCGTTCCGCCGCCGCCGAGAGACTTATGGAGGAGAAAATTCAATGCTTCGAGGTTGGGCAGTTCAAACCGCTCCACTTCCCCGAGGCAAATGCCGGAAAAATGTTGTTTAACCCGTTCCACGGTAAGATACTTGACGAGAATCGGATAATAGATTGACCGCAGTGCGATGACCCCAACGTTCCCGGTGTCTCCCTTGTCTCCCGAACGCGCATGGGCAATTTGAATCAGCTGGATTTTCAATTCGACTCCACGACAACTTGGGGCGTCACCGCCGCCTTAGGGATTAACGCAGGCCAATACGCAATAACTTCGCTCGGCTTAGGACGTCCGCCGGCGAAACCGGTCGCTGTCGGGGGACCTGTGAGGATGAGAGGGGCAATCGAACTTGAAAACTGGTCTACGGAATTTTGATCATGGCTTCGTACCCCGACTCTCAGAACAACTTCATTCATGCTCTCCGAATGCTGGGACAACGGTCCAAAACAGGAGTTATATCCGAGAAACTCGGTCCTAATCTCTTCGTAGTTGCCCCCAAGGTCTGAGAGCCGGATGCGAAGTATTTCATCGGCCTTCGATGCCTTTTCGAGCGCGTCGGGCCACGCATAGGTCAACGTTCCGAATGCCGTGTAGCCGTCAAAATAAGACATCGATACCTTATACTTATCCGTTGCCGGAAATCCTTTTACTTCGCTCACCTCCACCCTGTTGATTCCCGCATCCTTCAATCGGATCGACGTAAAATCGGCCACGCAGTCGGGGGTGATATACTCTCTCGGGTTGCCGATTTCGTAGACAAGTTGTTCCTTTACCGTCGCAGTCGATACACGCCCGCCTGTTTTTGTATGTTTCGTGATAATGACCCTTCCGTCGGGATGAGCTTCTGCAATCGGGAAGCCGATGTGTGCCATGTCTGGCACCGAACGCCATCCGGCGGAGAAGTTTCCGCCGCTTGCCTGTCCGCCGCATTCTAAGATGTGACCGGCGACTGTCCCGGCAGCGAGCATGTTCCAATCATCAGCTTGCCAGCCAAACTCGTACATCATTGGAGCCAGCGTGAGACCCGTGTCGGTCGTCCGCCCGGTAATAACGATCTGCGCCCCTTGTTTGAGCGCCTCAACAATCGGAGCCGCGCCGAAATAGACATTCGCGCTGATCAGCTGCGAACGGATAGTGGAAAGTGCTTCTTTGGTTTCCATGTTTTCGAAGCCGACCCCCTGCTTCGAGAGAGAATCCAACTGGTCAAGAATGTCATCGCCGAAGACAACGCCAATTTTTAACTTTTTGATTCCTAGCTTTTCGGCCACGGCGAAGATGGCGTCTCGGCACGCGATCGGGTTTGCACCGCCGCCATTGGTAATAACCCGAATATCATTGCTGACAATTTCGGGAAGAATTTTTGCGAAGAGCGGGACAACGTCCTTAGCGTAGCCAAGTTTCGGATCGCGCATCTTCTGTTTCTGCAGGATGGACATCGTCACTTCGGCGAGGTAATCCAGCATCATATAATCTATCGGTCCATTCCGGATCTGGTCGACAGGGGCGGATTGGAGATCTCCCCAAAACCCCTGACCGCTTGCAATACGAATAGATTGTTTCATTCTCTTTTGGATTATCGAGGCACTACGTTCCTTGACGGGAGCGCTTCGCTGCTTCCTGCTATTTCAGTCTGATATGAAGCTCGTCGAGCTGCTTCTTGTCCACTTCTGAGGGGCAGTCATCCATCAACGACATGCCGCTGCTTGTTTTGGGGAAGGCAATGACGTCGCGGATGGATTTTGATCCGGTGAGAAGCATCGTGATGCGATCTACCCCGAATGCGATGCCGCCGTGAGGCGGTGCGCCGAATCGGAAAGCATCCAGCATGAATCCGAATTTAGCTTTTGCTTCTTCCGGGCCGATCCCGAGCAACCCGAATACTTTGCTTTGCAACTCCGGCGTATGGATGCGGATACTTCCGCCGGCGATTTCATTTCCGTTCAACACCAAATCGTAAGCGCGAGCGCGGGCTTTGGAAGGATCGCCATCCAGAAGTTGAATGTCTTCAGGGTTAGGGGATGTAAAAGGATGGTGCATAGCGACGTAGCGTTTTTCTTCTTCCGAATATTCGAACATTGGAAAGTCGGTCACCCACAGAAGGCTAAATTTTGATTCATCGATCAAGTTCAACCTCTTTGCCATCTCGAGGCGGAGCGTTCCGAGAACCGTATACGTCTTTTGCCATGCATCCGATACGATCAAAACAAGGTCACCCTTCATTGCACCAGCCTTCTCGCAGATCTTGATCAGCATGTCTTTGCCAAGGAACTTTTCGATCGCCGATTCAGCGCCCTTCTCTGTAAGCTTAATGTACGCCAATCCGCCCACACCCAAACTCTTCGTGTAATCGACGAGATTGTCCATTTGGTTGCGGGTATAGCTTGCCCCTCCGGGCACGGTAAAACCTGCAACCACTCCCCCCTTCGCGACATTGTCCGCAAAAACCTTGAAACCGGATCCCGCAACGATCGGAGTGAAATCCGCAAACTTCAATCCGAAACGCAAATCGGGTTTGTCGCTTCCGTAAGACTCCATTGCATCGCGATACGTTAGCCGCGGAAACGGGGCAACGACATTTATTCCTTTAATGTCGGCGAAGTACTTCTGTATAAGTCCCTCGGTAACCGTTTGAACGTCGACCTCGTCTACGAATGACATCTCGACGTCTATCTGAGTGAACTCAGGCTGCCGGTCGGCGCGGAGGTCTTCATCCCGGAAACATTTGACAATCTGGAAGTAACGGTCAAAGCCGGCGACCATTAAAATCTGCTTGTATGTCTGAGGCGATTGGGGCAGAGCATAGAATTTTCCAGGGTGGACCCGGCTGGGGACAAGATAATCTCGCGCCCCTTCCGGAGTGCTCCTCATCAAGACCGGTGTCTCGATCTCTATAAAACTGAGTTCATCGAAATAACGCCGTGCAATCTGATACATTCGATGCCGGGTCAACAGGGCGCGCTGCATCGGTTCCCTTCTCAAGTCGAGATACCGATACTTCAACCGGAGATCTTCGTTCGCCTCTACCCTCTCTTCGATTGGGAAAGGGGGCGTATCGGCTTTGCTCAGGATTGTGAGCTCGCTTGTCAGGATGTCGATTTGTCCGGTAGGCAGTTCCGCGTTATCGGTTCCTGCGGGCCGCCGCTCAACCTTTCCAGTGACGGAGATAACATATTCACTCCGCAGGTCCTTGGCGAGCTGATAGACCTCTTCGTTGTGCTGGGGACCGAAAACAACTTGAGTTTTGCCATACCTGTCTCTCAGGTCTATGAATATTACCCCTCCTAAATCTCTGCGACGGTCAACCCACCCTGTGAGCGTGGCGGTCTTTCCAATATGTTCGGGGCGCAATTCTCCGCAGGTATGAGTTCTTTTTTTGTATGTCATGTGATGTGAAGTTCGTCTGGCAGACCCCGATATCGGAACAAAAAAATCCCGGTGTCGGGATTGCGTGGTTCTCATTCATTGATACTCTTTTGGAATATAAAGAAAAACGACTGAACTTTCAAACGATTTTGATGGTCAGTAGTGTCCTAATTTGTTTTTTGGACGAAAATCCCGAAAAGTCATCCTAAGCGAAGTCGAAGGATATTTGAGCCGTTTGTCATGGTTCGACGGAGTTCATCCCGCTGCAAGCGGGACTCACCATGACTTCGCATGCAAATTAGGACACTACATGATGGCCGGACAAGATGCAGGCAAAGGAGGCCTGTAGCGAAGCGGGATGGGTTAGGCGTGATTAAAAGGAGTGTTATGCAATATAACTCTATGCCTATTGCACATTTTCCATACTTTGACACTATCAACTATTATCTTTGCTTCTTACTCCATCCCTCGGTATATTTTGGGAGAATATATCAAGCCCCCTACCCTCTGCACATTGAGACTTCAATGAGCATCACGACAAAAGAGGTTAACCCGTCGCTCTGGCCCGCAATTGAGAAACTCTTTGGCTCGAATGGCGCGTGTGGTGGATGCTGGTGCCAGGCGTGGAGATTTGAAAAGGGCGAATCGTGGGCCGGCATTAAGGGGAGCGTCGCCCGCAAACGTCTGCGAGATGGGATCCGAAAAGGGACCACGCTCGGTATCTTGGCGTTCGAAGCAAAAATACCGATCGGTTGGTGCACCTTCGGACCGAGAGACTCCTTTCCCCGCCTCAATCGTGCTAGAACTCTCAAGTGCAACGACTCGTCCCTCGTCTGGTCGATCCCTTGCTTCTTCGTTTCACGCAACCATCGCGGGAAAGGAGTTGCAACGGAAATGTTAGACCATGCGCTCCGTGTCATGCAGCGGCGTCGGGTTTCAATCGCTGAAGGTTACCCATCCAAACCAGACAAAGACGGAAGTTACATTTCTGCGTTCTCATGGACCGGAACACGATCGTTGTTCAGAAAGGCGGGCTTCACGGTTGTTGGAAATCCAAACGGAAGCAAGCAGCGAGTCCGTAAAGAGCTTACACCTCATACGCCGTAACCAATAGTCAGGCGATGCACTCAATATTAGGCTATGTCTTAATTTGTACACTAAATCGTCAGCCCCCTACCCCGCGGTTCAAACAGGTCGGGGATGACAGATTAAGCCGCAACCCAAAACTCATTCACTAAGACGGCTTTTCATTCACTCCTCCTTAATCATCGAGAAAAAGATGGAACAGCGAAATTTCGGAAAGACTGGTCTTAAGGTATCTCTCCTCGGATTTGGAGCCGGTCACATTGGCGATGAAAAGATTCCCGAGGATGAGGTTAAAGTACTGCTCAACACGGCCATTGACCTCGGCATCACGCTTTTCGATACAGCGCGTTCGTACGGAAAGTCGGAGGAACGCATCGGCCGAATCCTCAGCGGGCGGCGTAAAGAATTCGTCATCTCGACAAAGGTAGGATACGGAATCCCGGGGTTCGACAATTGGACGTACGATTGCGTCCAGGCGGGCATCGACGAAGCATTGCGCTTCCTCAAAACCGATTATATCGACATTGTCCACCTCCATTCCTGTCCCCAGACAACGCTTGAGTGGGGAGATCCGCTGCGTGCCCTGGAAGATGGCGTCGCGGCTGGCAAGGTGAGAGTTGTCGGCTATTCGGGAGAGAATGAGGCACTCGAGTGGGCTGTTGCAAGCGGACGATTCGGAGCAGTCGAGCATTCTGTGAGCATCTGCGACCAGCGAATCATTGAGGGCA
>CAYYHS010000083.1:0-8460 GCA_964471785.1 uncultured Chitinophagaceae bacterium | reverse complement strand
TTCAATTCAGGACAACGGCATCGGGATTGAAAAGCGGTTTTTTGACAAGATATTCATTATCTTTCAAAGGTTGCACCCTGAATATGAGGGAAGTGGGGCCGGTTTAGCTATCGTGAAAAAAATTATTGAACTTTACCAAGGCCAAATCTGGCTTGAATCTGATGTTGGCAAAGGAACCACGTTCTATTTTTCATTGCCGCGTTGAGGCGATGCCTGTGACGCTCGCGTCATGTACATTTTTCCGTTCTTGTTTTTGGACGCGAAGGGACTTTTCTGTATGAAGGAAACTATTAATATCCTGATGGTCGAGGACAACGACGACTTCGGAAAGCTTGTCGAATTGTACCTTTCGCAGCATCCGGAGTATGTTTTTCAACTCGTGTGGGAGAAGAGCGGCGAAGACGGATTGAAGGCTCTCGAGACGACCCAGAACTTCCACATCATCCTGATGGACTACAACCTTCCGGGAATGAACGGAGTCGAGGTAACGAGCATTCTCGTCCAGCGGGGCATTACCATTCCGGTCGTGTTCATTACGGTGAACAGAGACTTCAATCTTGCCGTGGAAACGATGAAGCTTGGCGTTGAAGATTTTCTCGTCAAGGAAGAGATCTCTACGCCTGTTCTTCCAAGGACGATCGTGAGCGTCCTTGAACGCGTCCGCCTCCGTCAGCAGCTCTCAGCATTGGAGATCAGCAGTCAACGGATAGAGGCTATTCAGGAGCTTGTACTCGGTATCAGTCAAGATCTGCTGACTCCCCTCGAAGCAATGGAACGGAACGTTCAGCAGCTCGCCCAAAGCCATCTCGCTTCGGACATGTCGATGTATTTGAGAATTATCGGAGAAAATGTAGAACGGATGCAGGTGAAGCTCAGCAAATTAAAATCGTTGAAGGAAGACAAGACCATCCAGTATATCAAGAACATCAAAATGATTGACATCTCGGATTAACCGGGAAAGGAACCACCTGTGTTTTCGAAACCCCCTTTACTGACTCACGACGAACTTCAGAAAATATCGGACGCGATAGCCCTGACAGAGCGGAACACCAGCGGCGAAATCCGCGTGAGTATCCGAAAGAAGAGAGCCTGGAACGAACGGAAGCTGTCGCTTCACGAATTTGCGCTGAAGAATTTTTACGAGCTCGGCATGGACAAAACGAAGCAGAAATGCGGCGTCCTTCTCTTCTTTTCGGTCAGCGAACGGGCATTTCAGATCATTGCCGACGAAGGAATTCATAAGAAGGTCTACGATCGGTATTGGGAAGAACTTGCCGCAAAGATGAGCGCTCATTTCAGGGAAAAAAGATTTTGCGAGGGGATTTGCGAAGTCGTAAAGGAAATCGGAAGCAAACTGACTCAGGAATTTCCGCATCACAAAGGCGACACAAACGAACTGCCGAATGACGTTGCCATCCGGTGAACGTATTCATCCAGCCGAAACTATGAAGATTGCTGTTGCGCAAATCGATGCCGCCGTCGGAAATCTCGAAAAGAATATTCGCCGCCACGTTGGTTTTATCAAACGGGCGATCTCGAAAGACGCCGATGTCGTGGTTTTTCCCGAATTGAGCTTGACCGGTTACTCCGTGAAGGATCTCAATTGGGACGTGGCGGTGAGAGTCGCTGCGCCGGCGGCATTCAAAGAACTCGCTAAGCTGAGCAAAGAAATCACGATCATCGCAGGCGGCGTGGAAGAGGGGGATAATTTTGGACTGTACAACGCTGCGTTTGTGTTTGAAGACGGCGAAGTGTACAGCGGCCATCGAAAGATTTATCCGCCGACGTACGGCATGTTCGAGGAGATGCGTTACTTTAGCCCGGGAAACACCGTGCGAAGTTTTCAATCCAAACACGGGAAGCTCGGCATCTTAATCTGTGAAGACCTCTGGCACATTGCTCTGCCGTACATCCTGGCGAACGAAGGAGCGGAAGTCATTATCGCATTGGCGGCTAGCCCCACACGGATTTCCGGAGCCGGTGAAAAACTCCCGAATGCGGTGATCAACACCGAACATCACAAGACGTATGCCCGCCTGCTGAGCTCATACGTTGTCTTTGCGAACAGGGTTGGTATAGAAGACGGCATTAATTTCTGGGGAGGATCGGAAGTGGTCGATCCGTCCGGTGAGGTGGTTGCGGCCGCTAAGCTTTTCGACGAAGACCTGATCTGTGCTGAACTCACCAGCGATGCAGTACGCCGCGCAAGAAGGCTCTCGAGGCATTTCGTGGATGACTCTTTGGAATTCACGTTGAATCAGTTGCGCCGCGTGCGAAGAGAGAAAGAGAAGCCGTAAGAACTCGGTTGATAGTCCGACGGGTTTTTTCTAAATTAGAAGAATTGAATCTGGTTGAGGAGTTGCGATAGATGAACGTGATGAAAACAGTTATTCTTATGACGCTGATGATGGCGCTTCTGCTCCTCATCGGCGATGCTTTTGGCGGTGCACAAGGGTTGGTGATGGCATTTCTCTTTTCCTTGTTGATGAATGCAGGCATGTATTGGTTTTCTGACAAGATGGTCCTCTTCATGTATCATGCTCAGGAAGTGACGGAATCCGAACAGCCGCGTGTCGTCAATCTCGTTCGGAGGATCGCCGCACAGGCGCACTTGCCAATGCCGCGGGTCTATATCATCGAAACCGAAAATTCTAATGCCTTCGCGACAGGACGAAACGCGGAGCATGCTGCGGTTGCCGTTACGACCGGAATTCTTCGATCGTTGACGGATGATGAGCTTGAGGGTGTGCTGTCGCACGAGTTCGCCCATGTCAAACATCGAGATATGCTGACCGGAACCATTGTCGCCACGATGGTGGGGACGATCACCTTCATAGCCAGGATGGCCGGTTGGGCGATGCTTTTCACCGGAGGCAGACGCGACAACCGCGATTCGGGCGGAGGTATTTCTGATCTTGCATTGCTGATACTCGCACCGATTGCTGCTTTGCTTCTTCAATTGGCTATTTCTCGGTCGCGCGAATTCGCTGCAGATGCAGGAGGTGCGGCAATCTGCGGCAAACCGCTGAGTCTCGCCAGCGCCTTGAAAAAGCTTGAGGCGAGTGCGGAACGAACTCCGATGGCGAACGCACGACCGGCAACGGCCAATCTCTTTATCGTCAACCCTCTGCGGGCTGGCGGCGTCATGAAGTTGTTTTCTACTCATCCGCCGGTGGAAGAACGGGTCGCACGATTGGAACAAATCGCGATGAGCGGCAGCTGACATTCACGAAGGAATACGCATGGAACAGAACGATACACTTAACTACAAAGAACCTGCCCCCATCACCAACCGCGAGAATCCGTTCGAGTCGATGATGGAGCGTTTCGACGTCGCAGCGGAGCTGCTCGGGCTGGAGAGAGGTGTCTACGAATATCTTAAGACTCCTGTCAAACAAATTATCGTCTCCATCCCCATCCAGATGGACAGCGGTGAAATTGAAGTGTTCGAGGGGTACCGGGTTATTCACAACGACATCCTCGGTCCGTCCAAAGGAGGACTTCGGTTCGCTCCCGACGTGAACATCAACGAAGTAAAAGCGCTGGCGGCGTGGATGACGTGGAAGTGTTCGGTTGTCAATATCCCCTTCGGAGGAGCGAAAGGAGGCGTACGGTGCGACCCGTCGAAACTCACGATGGTGGAATTGGAGAAGGTGACGCGCAGATACACTGCCAATATGCTAGACATCTTCGGCGAGGATAAAGATATTCCTGCTCCCGATATGGGGACCAATGAACAGGTTATGGCGTGGATCATGGATACGTACAGCATGCACATGAAAAGAACATCGACCGGCGTCGTGACGGGGAAGCCTCTCATCATCGGCGGATCACTCGGACGCAGAGAAGCAACAGGCCGCGGTGTGATGATGGTAACGATCGGAGCAATGGAAAAAATAAAGCTGAAACCGAAGGATACTTCGGTCGTGGTACAGGGTTTCGGAAATGTCGGTTCGGTATCGGCTCAGCTCTTGCAGCAGCAAGGTTGTAAAATTGTCGGTCTCGGCGACGTGACGGGGGGCTACTACAACAAAAGAGGGATCGACGTCGAGAAAGCAATTGAGTGGATGAAGACGCACAAAGTGCTCAACGGTTTCCCCGCGGCTGAAAAGATCACGCAGTCCGAATTGCTGGAGATGGAATGCGATGTGTTGGTTCCCGCCGCAAAGGAAGATCAGATTACCGCCCGCAACGCGTCGAAGATCAAAGCGAAAATTATTTCCGAAGGAGCGAACGGACCGACGACCGCCAAGGCAGACCCCATTTTGCGCGACAAGGGAATTATTGTCATCCCGGACATTCTCGCAAATGCAGGCGGGGTGACGGTTTCTTATTTTGAATGGGTTCAGGACCGAGTCGGTTACTTCTGGTCGCTCGATCGCGTGAATCGGCGGTTGGAGCGAATGATGACGTCCGCATTCAACGCGGTGTACGAAACTGCGGAGCAGTACAAAGTATCTCTCCGTATCGGTGCCTATATCATGGCCATCGATAAAGTAGCCAAAACACTCAAGGTTCGTGGTATCTACGCTTGACCGCAGCGCTCAAAGTTGTACTCATCTTTCTCATTGGTTGGCTCGCGTTTGGAATTCTCTGTGAACTTCATGCCGATGAGGGTTCAACGAAATCAAACGCAGAAGTAATGTCAGATGTCTGCCTGCGGGCAATGGAGAATTTTTGTGCCGATGCAAAAATTCCGGACACAACTGCTGTTTCCGTGAACATCGGTACCGGCGAGATCAATAGTTTCTTTGCGCCTGTTATTGTCCAGGCGTTGCGGCAGCATTTCAGCGCGCTCTACACCCGGCGTTCGGCCACGGCTACCGAAATCTCCGCTTCGATTGGGGGAGTGAGCGTTCAGTACGGCGAGCCGTTTTCGGAAGGAATGTTCTCCGGCCAGCGCTGTCGACGCACGATCGAAGTGAACGTCCGGCTTTCCGTGACCAGCAAAGACGATGGAAGGGTTGTATGGGCGGACATCGAGAAAGCCTCGCGTGCCGATACAATCTATGTCTCGGAGATCCGGGAGCTACAGAAAACCAGCCTCAGTATCTCGAGCGGCGTTGAGCCGGCGCCATCTGTTTTGGAACGGTTTTTTGAACCGGTCATCATCGGGGGCGCAGCGGGTGTTGTGGTCTACTTGTTCTTCACTATAAGGAGTTAAGTACCTCAAAGGATGAAAGAGTTCTTCAGAAATGCCCTCTTGTGGACTGGAGTCTCTGTCTCCTGTCTCCTCTCGTTTGCAATAGTGACCCGCTTTCTCAAGGGAACGACGGGTAGCGAGGGAGGAGGCAAAAGGGAAGGAGGCTCAGTCCGGAATTCGGTGACGCTCCTCGCATTTGGCGATGTCAACCTTGGCCGATTGGTCGGCAAGCGCATCCTCGGCGATGAGATCCGATATCCGTTTGAAAAAATCTCATTGAAATCTGGCTCATCGGATATTGTTTTCGCTAATCTCGAGAGCCAGCTTTCAGACCAAAAGGGGGAAACTCAGGACCCGGTTCACAACATGATCTTTACCGGCCCCCCTGACGGCGCATTGAGCTTGACAAGTTTTGGATTTACCGTTGTCTCGACTGCGAACAATCATGCATACGATTACGGAAAGTCTGCCCTCTTAGAGACCTTGAATCATTTAGACGATGAGAACATTGCTCACGTCGGTACGGCGCGGTCTCAAGAAGAACTCTACGAGCCGATTATGTTCGAAAAGAATGGTATCCGCTTCGCATTTTTTGCGGCGACGGATTTAATGAACTTTGAGGGAGGATGGCACCAGTACGTGGCAATGACCGACACGTCGAAATTGTTCCCGGCAATTCGGGATGCCGCTTTGGCGGTTGATGTTGTGGTCGTGAGCGTCCACGGCGGAGACGAGTACGCCGATGAACCGACGGAGCACATCCGGACCTTTGACGAAGAGTGTGTTCACCAGGGTGCGACAATCGTTCTGGGGCACCACCCGCATGTCCCCTATGGCGTGGAGAAAATAGGGAGGAGTTACATCTTTCACTCGCTGGGCAATTTTGTTTTCTATCAGCCGCAGTTGTTTTGGACACAGTTAAGCTATGCTGTTCAACTAACTATTGAGCGGAATGATGATTCAGCCGTTTCTGTCACATCGGTCAGCTTCGTTCCGCTGAAGGCAGGGTACCAGCCTTCTCTCCTGGCCGACTCCGCCTCGCTGGCAGTGCTTCAAGAGCGGGTGCAGTCAGTTTCCAATATTCCAATAACGTTGACGATGAAGGGTTATCTCAATTGATGAAGAATGTATTGCTGATGATCATAGCAGCGATTGCGCTGGCAGGTGGGGCGGCGGGCTGCAGTTCAAGCAAGGAAGTTGAATCTCTCCCTGTTGAAGTTCGATACGCCCAGGCGATGGCCAAGTTCGAGAAAGAAGATTATCTCGAGGCGGCGGAGGATTTCAAACTTGTCACGGTGCAGTATCCGGGCAGTTCGGTGGCGGACAGCGCGCAGTTCCACATCGCGCAGTGCCGCTACAGACGCGATGAGTTTATTCTTGCGGCCTCCGAATGCGATTTGTTGGTGAAGACCATGCCCTCCAGCAGTCTTGTTCCGAAGGCTCGATACATGAAGGCAATCTCCGAGTATGAACTCTCCCCAAAATCCTCGCTCGATCAAAAATACACGCGCCTTGCGATAGATGATTTTCAGACGTTCATAGAATATTTTCCGACCGACTCCCTGTCGAAAGATGCGGCAGCCAAGATCAACGAGCTGAACGACAAGCTGGCAAAAAAAGAGATGGACAACGCAAACCTGTACTACCGGCTTGAGTACTACAAGGCAGCGATAGCATACTTCGACATTGTTCTCGACCGGTATCATGATTCGCAGTATGCCGACGACGCTTTGTTCGGCAAGGCCCGCGCTTGCCGTCAGCGGCATGACGACTCGGCGGCGTTAGAAGCGATCAACCTTTTTTATCAAAAGTATCCGTCCAGCAATCTCAGGGCCGACGTCGACGCATTGAAGGCAGAAATTCAAGCATCGCCCTCGAAAACTCCGGTTCATCGAGAGCATCAAGTCGGGCTTTCAACGATTACTCCCCAATGAGCGAAGAATCCTTCACCGTTAAGCATTCCCAGGTCGAGATGACGCAGTTGGTCCTCCCGAACGACGCCAACCGGCTCGGAAACCTGCTCGGCGGCCAGTTGATGCACTGGATTGACCTTGCCGCTGCAATAGCAGCCTCCCGCCACTCCAAGAGAATCTGCGTGACTGCCTCGGTAGACGACCTGAATTTTATCCATCCTATCAAAGCCGGGGATGTGGTGATACTGCGCGCATCGGTGAACAGAGTTTTTCGGACTTCGATGGAAGTGGGGGTCAAGGTTCTCTCGGAAAACCTGCTGACGGGCGAGGTCCAACATGCGAACAGCGCATATCTCACGTTTGTTTCGATTGATAACGATGGCAGCCCTGTAGAAGCGCCCCGGCTTCGTCCGGAAAGTGCGGACGAACAGCGGCGTTTTGCCGACGCCTTGCGGCGCAGAGAGGAACGGCTTCGTCGACGCTCGAACATCATCAAAGAATAGGTGCGTGGTGTGCATCCCCGGTCGCGCAAGGATTTCCTCTCAGTGCACGATGATCTCGTTCAGAGATTCCATCTTCATTACGATTCTGCTCCTCGCCGCTTATCTCCCTGCATCCTTTAGTCAGAGGCGAATTACTCCGCCGATCGGGGAAGTGACCTCCATCCCCGTTTCGTTTGCGCCGGCCTTGGCAACGGTGATTCATTTTAACCCCGATCCGTATCCCGACATCCTTTGCTATAATCCCGATTCCCGGCAAATTGTTGTCCTCGTCAACAGGGGAGACGGGAGATCGTTTGATCAACGAGTTATCGGGGATGCGACCGATGTCACGTATCTTGCTGCAAAAGACCTGAACAATGACGGAAAAGACGATATCGTGATTGTCCATCGATCAGCGAATCAGGTTGAAGTGTGGCTCAGCTCCCCCGACGATACAACCTACTCCTCATCGAAATACTCCGTAAATTTTTATCCGGAGAAAGTTCTTCTTGCCGACATCGACAACGACAGCACGACCGATATTCTCTGCTTCGGAAAACTCTCCTCCGGCATCTCAGTGCTTCGCGGCAACAAGGACGGAACGTTCCGGGAGAAGACGCTGATCCTTCCGGAAGTGCCCGTTGTGGATGCCTCGGTGGTGAATCTCAATGAAGACGATTTCCCCGATCTTGTCATTCACAATTGGCTGACGAACGAGATGGTCTTCTATTTTGGGATGGGCGATTTGCAGTTCTCGGAACAGAACATCGTCTCGTTCGGACAAGACACGGTGACGGTTGCGTTCGGCGATTTCAACCGCGATCGTGTTCTTGACTACGCCGTCGCCTCGTCGCAATCGAGAACACTTCGCTTCTTCGCGGGGGACGGAATGGCTTCGTACTTCAGCTACCAGAGTCTCGAT